>JADHUC010000251.1 GCA_016784735.1 Pirellulaceae bacterium
TTTCAATAACAAGTTAAAACTGATCACCAGAAGATCCTATGGTTTTCGAACTCAAACAGCCTACGAAACCGCACTATATCACAACCTTGGCAGCCTACCACAGCTAGAATTCGCCCACAAATTCGCCTGAACAGGCATTAAGGAACCCTGGTGCCATCCCTGCTCGCCGCATACCAGTCGAGCCACGCTGGGATGTCTGCACCGAGGTCTTCTCCCATAATCTCAGAGAGAAAGGTCCTGGCTTCGCTGCCCGCAGTGTCGTTGCCTAGCAACTGAGCCAATACGGGAATCGTCTCCGGAAACTTGTGAGAGCGGAGCGCGTGGGTGACATCAAATGGCGAGAGCGGATTTCCTTCATATGATTCACTCAAACCGGCCCATCCGGATTTTGCCGTGCTTGAGGTCCTCTGTGGGAATCGGCTCCTTGTTCTCAGCGGGATAGCCGATGCTAATGATGGATTCGACTCGCACGTGCTCTGGTATGCGGAGCAGTTCTTGAATGTACTTTTCCGCCGTGTGTTCGTCGTCGTGGCGTCGGAGCCTGATCTGGACCCAGCAACTGCCCAGACCGATCGATTGGGCCACCATCTGCACCAGGATGGATGTAATCGAGCAGTCCTCAATCCAGGTGTCGCTCTTGCTGCTGTCGCCGCAAACCACGATGCCGAGCGCTGCCTGCTGCAGGAAGGACGCCCCGTGCGGCTTGCAGCGAGCCAACTTGCCGAGCAGTTCCCGGTCATCCACGAACACAAACTCCCAGGGTTCGAGGCCGCGCGACGAGGGCGCACGCAACAGCGCCTCCTTCAGAATCTCCACCGTCGCTGGCTCGATGGGCCGGTCTTCGTATTGGCGAATACTGCGGCGGGACCTGAGTAACTCGATCATGCCTGGCACCCTCTGGATTCTCTGCTCTGGAATGTGAACATCCCTTCCGGCAACTGTGTATTGTATCGTCTCGACGCCAGGTCGAGAAAGACAACGTCCGCGAATCACTTGCACGACTAAACGCTTGACGCGGCTTTCATCGAGAAACCGGACATCGGTGTTTTGACAAGCGGCGGCCGGTTGGCTACGTTCAGTGGCTGCCTGCAAATCGGTATCGCTAGCGTATCGTGCCCGGGCATCATCTTACCTTTGCCTGTTAGAAAGAGGAGAAGCGGTGTTTTCCATTCGTGAAATCAAACGGTGGTTCGGACCTGTACTCGCTCTGCTGTGCGCGGAGGTTGTTTGCGCTGCCGACTGGCCGCAATGGGGTGGCGGCGACTGTCGCACCATGGTCTCTGCGGAGACGGGCCTTCCCGATTCGTTCACACCACGAAAGTTATCCTCCGGCGACAGTCAGATCGATTCGGCGACGGACGACAACCTGAATTGGACGGCTCGCCTGGGTTCCGCCGCGTATGGAAACCCAACCATTGCCGACGGCAGAGTCTATGTAGGTACGGACACCTTGACGCTTCGCGATGACCCGCGGCGCGGACGCCATCACAAAGGACTGGTAAAGTGCTTTGACGAAGCGACGGGGACCCTGCTGTGGCAGTTGATCGTTCCGAACCGTTCGCACGGGCTGCCCGACGAAGTGCATTTCGGACTTCAGAACTTGGGCGTGTGTTCGTCGCCTACCGTGGATCGCGATCGCGTCTACGTGGTCAGCAGCGCCGGCGACATCTTATGCCTGGACACCCACGGGCTGACCGACGGCAACGACGGATCCTTTCAGGACGAGGCGCAGTATATCGCCGGTCACGGTAATCCGCCGGTTGAATTAAACGAGCGCGACGCCGACATCCTCTGGCGTTTCGACCCGTTCGACGAACTCGACGTCTGTCCACACGATGCCGCCAGTTGCTCCATTCTGATCCACGGAGACATACTGTACACGGGCACCTCGAACGGCGTCGGCGGGCCGAAGGGAAGCCACTGGATCGCCATGCACTCCTTCGTCGTTCGCCCGGAGGCCCCGGCATTGATCGCGCTCGACAAGTACACCGGCAAACTGGTTGCCACGGAAGATGCGGGCATCAGCCGGAGAATCTATCATTGCCAATGGTCATCACCCTCGCTGGGAAAGGTCGGCGACAGGACCTTGATCTTCTTCGGCGGTGGTGACGGTTGGTGCTACGCTTTCGAGGCCATTGCCAAGGCCGAGAAACACCCCGTTCATCTAAAGCTGGTTTGGTCGTACGACTGCAATCCGCCGGAATACCGATATCGCGACGGCAAGCCCATCCCCTACTACGATGGTGACAAACGCCACAACAACAGCCCGAACAAGGACGACGGGACGTACGTCGGCCCCAGCCAGGTGATTGCCACGCCGGCATTCGACAACGGCCGCGTGTATGTGGCCATCGGTCAGGACCCTGCCCACGGCCGCGGTCGAGGCATGTTGCACTGCATCGACGCCACTTTGGAGGGCGACATTACCGAAGAGGGTCGTCTTTGGGCGTATGATGGTATCGAGCGGACCATGGCCACCACGGCCGTTGCTGACGGACTGGTTTACGTTCCTGATCTGGCCGGCATGCTCTACTGCCTGGACGCGGAGACCGGCGAGCGTCGCTGGACCTACGACACCAAGGCCGAAACCTGGGGCGGCGTGCTGGTGGCCGACGGCAAGCTTTTCCTGGTCAATAAGAAGTACTTTTTCGCATTTACTGAGGGAAGCGAATTGCAGTTGCTGAACAAGATACTACTCGGCTCGCCGGCCTACAGCACGCCGGTGGCAGCCAACGGCGTGCTTTACTTGGCGTCTCGCGGCTACCTCTGGGCCGTGCGGCAGGAACAATGAAGTTCTTGGCTGCGAACCGGGCAGAGTCGTTTGAGCCTAAGGATGGGCCCCTATCGCTTCAGAGTGTAGCTGATCCCAGCGATCGGCCTGTGGTCGGGGTCGGTGACTTGAGCGCCGAACATCCACCCCTTTGCGGTCAGGGTCACCTTGACCAGGATCTCGTTGGCGTCCTCCTTCAACCGAATCGGCACGCTGTTCGTCCTCCGCTGGTAGTCCCGCCGGCCCTTCAGCCAGGCGAATTTCCGCTCGCCGTTCACCCAGACAACCGCTCCGTCGGCGGAACCGAAGGCGAACAGCGCGTCGGTTGCCTCTGGTGCGTGGGCCCACACCACCGCGTAGGCGGCTACGTTCTCAGCTTGGCCGAGCAGGTTCCTGAGGTCCATGACGAACTCGGCATCGAGTTTCGTTTCCGCCGGGCGCCGCACCTGTTTCCAGCTAATCTGCTCGCCCTTCTGTCCCGTGTAGGTCGCCGACAGATCCACCTTCGTTTCGGGCGGGTGCTGGATGTCGCTGGTGGCGCCGCCTGGATTGTCGAAGGGGCCGATGATGTTCCACACCGGTATCGAGGGACGGCATGTGACCTCGCTCTTCAGGACGAAACGATGCTCGCCCCAGGCAAGGTCTGCCGTCGCTACGGCGACAAAAGTGGCCAAATCTTCCCCGATGTCCGGTGTCCACATGACCCGTTTGGTGGTGCCTGTGGCCAGCTCGACGTCCGTCGGAGCAGGCGAGGGCCCGAACCGATTGGGTACCCACGTACCGAAGCTAAGGCGGCCTGTCACCGTCCCTTCGTCCGCCCCGCGCACGGTCGCGGTGAGTGACGGCTTTTCGGTCGTAGCGCTTCGATCGCCCTCGATCTTGAGCGTCATCCCGAGAATCGCGGCGAGGGCCTGATTAGCTTTCTCCTTGTCCCCGACAGCTCCGACCGCCTCGGTGACCTTCTGCAGGAGGGCGGTTTCGGCGGCCTCCTCGCTCGCTGCTCTATCGGTGAACGCCGTTGCTAGTTTGGTTTCCATCAGTTGCTCGACCACTTTCGGTGCATCTTCCCCCAGTAGTTGCTGTGCCCTGCGCAGGCGCGAGATCTGTCCACAGGTCTTGCTCCAGCTCGCGTCCTGGGCCAGGAACTCAGGCGAGAGCCGCCGCATCGTGGTTGGCGTCTTGTCGATCAGCTTCTCCATGAACCGGTATTTCTGCATCAACTCCGCGTGCCCTTTTGTCAGTTCCTCCTCGGCTTGATTCAGGAATTTGTCCTTCTCAGTAATGTACGCGCGGAAGTGCTCCGCAAAACTCTCCTGGGCATTGGTCATGGCGTATCGGCTGATGTAGCCGTACGGCGTCTGGGGCACCTTGTCGTCGCGGATGCCGAAGACGCGCTCCTTCTCGGGCAACGTCGCCCTGAATTCCGGAAACTGGTGGGGAGCCCGATAGCTTCCGTATCCGCCCTTGATGATCACGTAGTCGATGATGTGTCCGAACTCGTGGACGAAGTTCTGTGCGGTTCCTTCCACGCCGCCGCTTCTCAGCTCGACCCAAAGGCCCGTCTGCATCCCGACGTTCGACTTGTACGTGGTATTGCTGGCGGGCATCGTCGGCGCGTAGCTTCTGCCCGGCAGCGTGGTGAAATAGATCCCCTTACCCCGGTAGATCTGCACCACGGAAAGCGGCAGAGAGCGTATCCATCCGTCAATTGCGTCGCGGTAGGCCAGGTCGCTGAAGGGGAGGAGATAGGGTGCAAGCACCTCGGGAACAGTCCGGGCCTCGCGAAAGTCCTTGAAGTGCCAGAAGCTGTGTGCCCTATCCGTCGGCAGGAGGACCCCCTCGGGCAGATCGCGCAGCGGCAGTGCCTTGCCCGAGGTGTCCTTGACGACAGGCATATTCGTCTCCTTGTCCAGCTCGGTCTTCAGTGTGTAGGATTCCCGGGCGCTCATGTGCATCGCCGCCTCGACGTCCTCCAGCAGATGCGTGTTGCTGCTGAAGCAGGAGCTTGTCCTGCACAGGGCCAGGACCGGGATGCCCGTGACGTGCGACCATTCCCATAGGTCCCGGTCCTTGTTGAGGTCCAATCCCTTCATGTACTCGGCGTAATCATCCCTCGTGAATTCGTGGAACGGCTTTCCGATGCGTCCCTCCACGCGGACAGTGGTTGCATCCTTCTCGGCGTAGCGGGCGAGGTATTCCGCCAGGACCTTCTTTTGCCTCGCGATGCGTTCGACCCGTTCCTTCGCCATCTGCTTCCGCAGCATCTCTTTCTTCAGCTCCAGGTACTCGGGGGAAAGCCGGTACATCGTCGTTGGTGTCTTGTCAATCAGCTTCTCCATGAAGTGGTATTTCTGCATGAGGAGGTCATTACCCTCGGCCTCCTCCTTCTCAGCTCGCGTCAGGAAGTCCTTCGCGTCGCGGATGTAGGCCCAGAAATGCTCGGCGAAGTTCTCCTGGGCATTGACCTTCGAATAGGAGCTGATATAGCCGCTCTCTTGGCCCGCGGTCATGGCGAAGACCTTGTGCCGTTCGTCGACGAGATTGCGCATCTCGGGGAATTGAAACGGGTGCGAGTCATTGTCGTTGCGCGCGCCGATGACATTCAGGTCGATGACGTGCCCGACTTCGTGGATCGCACTGTCTGTGGAGTTCCCTGCGAGGCTGTCGTGGCCGTTCTCCACGAGTCCGTCGGGTGAGACGCGCGCCCGCGCTGCGTCGCGTCTGCATTCCGCCAGGCCCCCCGGGGTCATCCCGATGTAGGAGAGGTTGTCCTCGTTGCTGACACGCCAGGTGAAGGCCCATCCGGTTCGCGACCGGGTCGTCGGGTAGATCGCCTTTCCGCGGTGCGCCTGCACGACCGACAGCGGCAGCATCCGGATCGCTTCGTTGATATCCTCACGGTTCTCCAGATCCGCGAACCGCACCAAGCAGAACTCAATCGCCTCGTACGTGATGTGATCCTCGGCCCAGCCCTTGTTGTGCCGCAGGCCCTCGGTCGCCTCCAGATGCCGGACGGTATCAGCCGGCATCTCACGGACCTCGTACTGCACCTTCTTCTCCTTAGAGTTGATCGTAATCTTGCCGGTCTCCTTGTCGTACTGGGTGACGAGATCGTGCAGGTCGTGCCACGACATCAGGTTGGCCATCTTGATGTCGGCCAGCAGGTGGGCATTCATGTGGAAGAAGTTGCTGCGCTTGTTAATCGCGACCACGGGGACGTGGGTGACGTGAGACCAAGTCCACAGATCATCGTCGTCGTTCAGGTCGAGCCCGTTCATGAATTTCGCGTAGTCCTCCCGTGTGAACTCCGGGAAGGGCTTGCCGAACTTCGTCTCCACCTCGGCACGGATCGATCCACTAGCGGCCTGCCGCGCCTTGTATTCGTTCATGATCTCGCGCTGTTTTTCGGCGTCGAACCATGCCAGGTGGTCGCTGGAGAGTTGCTCCATCGTGGTTGGGGTGCGTTCCACGAGTGTCTCCATGAACTGGTACTTCTGCATCAGCTCTGGGTGTCCCTGCGTTTTCTGCTCCTCTGCCTTCCGGCGGAAGGCGTCCTTGGTCAGGATGTAGGCCGTCAGGTGTTCGCTGAAGTTCTCCTGGGCGTCATGCATGGCGCGCTCGTTGATGTACCCGTAGGGCGTCTGTGGGAGCTTGTCGCGGCGGCGTCCGAAGACGCGGCGGCGTTCCGGCTGCAGCGAGTGGAACGCGGGAAACTGCAATGGGTGGGCGTAGATACCGAAGTACTGCGTCTCAAGCACCGTCTCACGCACGATGCGGGCAAGCCCTCGCACGAGGTTCGCGGCGGTCTTGCCGCCGGTGTCCTCTTCCAGGATGACCCCCGGCTGCATACCGGCGAAGTTGGCGTTCAAGTCGCTGCTCATGCAGTGCCAGATCGCGTCGCTCCGGCCGCCGGTACGTGTCGTCAGATAGAGAGCCTTGCCGCAGAGGACCTTGACGACCGAAAGGGGAAGTGCCCGCAGCCCTTTCTCGACCTCGGCGCGGTACGTGATGTCCCCGAGGCGGACCAGGTAGGGGCTCAGCGACTTGTGCACCGACCTGTCCTCGGCGAAGTCCTTGTTGTGCCGGACCTGCCCCGTGAAGTCCACTGCACGCATCGCCTCGGCAGCGTTGTCGCGGGTCTCAAGGGCCTTGCCGGCGGAGTCGGTCACCGTCACTTTTCCATCCCTGTACTTGCTGTTCATCTTCAGCAGTTCCTCGGACGGGATCTTCTGCGCGGCTACGGTGTCCACCAGCAGGTGGGCGTTGGCGCTGAGGAAGTCGTAACCCGTATTCAAAGCGACCACGGGGATATTCGTGACGAGCGACCACGTCCACAGGTCTTCGTCCTTCTTCAGATCGAGCCCCTTCATGAACTTCGCATAGTCCGTGTCCGTGAAGGAGGCGAACGGTTTGCCGAACGCCTCCCGGATCCTGGCGACGACCGCATCGCGCTCTTCCACGTGGGACAGGTACTCCTCCAGGATCTTCGGCGCATCCGCAGATGGCCCGGCTCCCGTTGCCACCGGCACGGTCAGTGCTACGATGAAAAGAAAGGAATTACGGACGAGACGGCATACCTGCATCATTCACCTCCGTTCGCTGAGATGCGTTTGCCCACGTGGTTATCACCCATTCTAGTGCTGTCTGGCGATTGGAGTGAGCTCCAGACACTTGACGGATTGTACGCACAAAGACACGACCGCTCTACGAAAAAACTGGACTAGTGCTTTGTCCAGTCGAAGAATCACATCGAGGAAGTAGCGGAAGTCGCCAAGACTTTCGGGAGTTCTCACATCACCAATACTGATCCACTGAGAAGGTAGGTGATCGCATGAAGTTGGCTTTCATTGCATCCGGCATCCTGGCCTTGCCCGTCATCTGCACGGCGGAACAGACCGTCCGATTCGACCGGGATGTTCGCCCAGTCCTCTCGGACCGATGTTTTCACTGTCACGGCCCGAACGAACATGATCGACAGGCGGGGCTTCGCCTGGACCGGGCGGACGGGCCTGACGGCGCCTATCAGGCTATCGAACCAAAGTCGATCGAAGACAGTGAGCTTTGGTACCGGATCACCTCCGAAGATGACGATGTGATGCCGCCGCCGGATTCCAAAAAGAAGCCGTTGACGGCCAACGAAAAACAGATCATCAAGAGTTGGATCGAAGAAGGGGCTGAGTACGCGGACTTCTGGGCGTTCGTCCCGCCTCGAAAACCGGTACTGCCTGAGGTCGACAACCCGCGATGGAACCACCAACCGATCGATCGACTCGTTCTGCACAGACTTAGAGCTGAAGGCCTCGCACCGAACCCGACGGCGGATCGGCGCACTCTGATCCGGCGGCTGAGCTTCGATCTCACCGGACTGCCGCCGACACGTGAGGAAATCGCCACGTTCCTCGCGGATACCTCGCCGGGCTCCTACGAGCGGTTGGTGGATCGCCTGTTGGCCAAGCCGCAATACGGCGAGCACATGACCAAGTATTGGCTCGACCTGGTGCGATTCGCCGACACGAACGGCATTCACCACGACCACTATCGCGAGATGACCCCGTACCGAGACTGGGTGATCCGGGCGTTCAACCAGAATCTGCCCTATGACGACTTCGTCAAGTACCAACTCGCGGGCGACGTCTATCCTGAACCAACCCGCGACCAGTCGATTGCCTCTGGCTTTCATCGGCTGCACCTGATCATCGACCGTGGAACGGCACTTCCGGAGGAAAGTTACACGCGCAACGTCGTCGACCGGGTCACGGCCGTGGGAACCGCGTTCATGGGCCTGACCGTCGGGTGCGCTGTGTGTCATGATCACAAATATGATCCGATGACGATGCAAGACTTCTATTCGCTGTTCGCCTTTTTCAACAACCTGGACGCCGCGCCGGAAACCGGAGGTCGCCAGGGCACGGACTTCCAGCGAGGACTGCAACCGCCATACGTCAGCCTGCCAACCGAAACACAGCAGGCGAGGCTCGCTGAGTTGGACCGCCGAATCGAAGAAGTGAAGACACAGATCCAGCAGATCGAACAGCGGCTGAGCACGACGGGCGACGAAGCACAGAAAGAGACGCTGGCCGCGGAATTGAAGCAGGCGAAGGAGTCCCTTGAAAAAGTCAAGGCTGAGAAACAGACGCTTGAGGCCGCGATCCCCGTGGCCATGGTCATGAAAGAGAAGGCCGACAGGCGGCCCGCCCACATCCTCGTTCGCGGCGCGTACGACAATCCCGGAGAACGCGTCGAACGCGATACGCCGGCCTTCTTGCCGGCCTTGGAGAAAAAGGACGGCGTGAAGACCCGGCTGGATTTGGCCGAATGGTTCGTGGCTCCGGAACATCCGTTGACCGCGCGGGTGGCGGTAAACCGGTTCTGGCAGCAATTGTTTGGTGTCGGCATCGTGAAGACCTCGGAAGATTTCGGCGCTCAAGGCGAATGGCCCAGCCATCCGGACCTTCTCGACTACCTGGCCGTCTCGTTCATCGAGTCCGGGTGGGATGTCAAAGCGCTGGCAAAACAGATTGTGATGTCTGAAACCTACAAGCAGGCATCCAAGGCTTCCCCCGATCGATTCAAAAGCGATCCGGAGAATCGCCTGCTGGCGCGCGGCTCCCGCTATCGTTTGGATTCGGAAATGATTCGCGACCAGGTGCTGGCGACAAGCGGCCTGTTGAACGACGAACTGTACGGCAAGAGTGTCAAGCCGCCGCAGCCCGCGGGCCTGTGGAAATCGGTGAGCATGCCCAGTTCGTATCCCCGCGTCTACGAACCCGACACGGGTGACAAGATCTATCGACGCAGCGTATACACATTCTGGAAGCGAGGCATGCCGCCGCCGCAGATGACGATTCTGGACGCGCCGTCCAGAGAAGCTTGTATTGCCCGCCGCGAGCGTACGAACACGCCGCTGCAGTCGCTGCTGTTGATGAACGAGCGGGAGTACCTGAAGGCGGCGCGGCACGTGGCCCACGAGACGATCGCAGACCGCTCGCTGAGCCCCGCTGATCGTTTGGCCGCTGTGTACGAGACCATTACCTCGAAACTGCCGGATAACGACGAAACCGCGACTTTTCTCAAGATGGTTGAAGATCTGGAAGCGTTATACCGCGACAACTCGAACTTGGCCGACCAACTCTGCGAAGGCGTGCAGTTGCACAAGGGAGTTTCCTCAGTGGAACTGGCCGCGTGGACGATGCTCCTCAGCACCATCTACAATCTCGACATCACGAAAACCCGTGACTAAGGCGAAAAAGGGGACAGGTCCAATTTGCCGGAACGGCCCGAAGGGTGCTTCGCACAAATTGGACCTGTCCCCTTTTTCGCCGGAGGTACCAGATACCATGCGAAAGATAGTTGAAGACTACAACCGACTGCAGGCTCGTCGGCAGTTTTTGAAGACCTCGGGCATGGGCCTGGGGGTCACCGCATTGGCCTCGTTGCTGCCTCAAAACAGCGTGGCACAGCCGGCCGAGGATCGCACGCCGCGCGCGAAGCACGTCATTTTCCTGTTCATGGCCGGCGCGCCAAGCCAGATCGATCTGTTCGACTACAAGCCGGACCTTGAGAAACTGTTCAAACAACCACTGCCCGAGAGTGTCAGTATGGGGCAGCGTGTGACCGCGATGACGAAAGGCAAGACGCAACTGGTTGCGCCGTCCATGTTCAAGTTCCATCGCAAGGGTCAAAACGGCATCTGGATGTGCGAGCTTCTGCCGCATCTGTCCGAGGTGGCCGATGATCTCTGCATCATCAACTCGATGCATACCAACGCGATCAACCATGACCCCGCCAAGACGTTCTTCTGTACGGGCCACGAGATCCCGGGCAAGGCCAGCATGGGAGCGTGGTTGAGCTACGGCCTGGGGTCGATGAACCGCGACTTGCCCGATTTTATCGTCCTCACCTCGGCATACTGGACCGGTGGCACGCGCAACGTTCAAGCACTCTACAGCCGCTTATGGGGAAGCGGCTTTCTGCCGTCCAAACATCAGGGCGCTGCGTTTCAGACTTCGGGCGATCCGGTCCTCTTCCTGTCGAATCCGAAGGGCATTGACACCCGTGTCCGGCGCCGGATGCTCGACGCCGTGGGCCAGTTGAACCGGAAGCACTTCGCCGAGATCGGCGATCCCGAGATTCAGACGACCATTGCCCAGCAGGAACTGGCCTTCCGCATGCAGTCTTCCGTTCCTGAACTGACGGACATCTCCGGAGAACCCAAGAACGTCATGGAACTGTACGGGCCGGAAGTCCACAAGAACGGGTCCTTTGCCCGCAACTGCCTGCTCGCCCGGCGGATGGTCGAACGCGGCGTGCGTTTCATTCAGATCTTCCACCGGGGCTGGGATCACCATACCATTTTGCCACAGCAACTGCGCGGCCAGTGCTTCGATGTCGACCAGCCGTCCGCAGCGTTGCTGAAGGACCTAAAGCAACGAGGCCTGCTCGACGATACCATCGTGGTCTGTGCCGGCGAATTCGGTCGCACGGTCTACTGCCAAGGCAAGCTAGAACGCAACGATTACGGGCGCGACCATCATCCGCGCTGCTTCTCCGCGTGGATGGCCGGTGGCGGCATCAAGGGTGGGATATCGTACGGTGAGACCGACGATTTCAGCTACAACATCGTGCAAGATCCGGTGGCCGTCCGCGACCTGCATGCAACCATCCTGCACCAGTTGGGCATCAACCACGAGAAGCTGACCTTCCCATTCCAGGGCTTGGATCAACGCTTGACCGGAGTCGAACCGGCGCATGTCATCAAAGAGATTCTCGGCTAGCCGCCACTGAAGCGTGAACGAAAGAAGGTGCATGGCCTCAAATCAGCTCAACGCTTTCGCCATTCGTCCAGGCCGTTCGGTCTGCAAAAACCAACGGCCCAATGATTACCCGCGTCTCGTGGCAGTTTGAACTGCATACGGAGACCGTCGAGTTTGATCCGCCGCGCTGGGTCGAAGGAGAACGCGATGTTTCGCGATGCGCCGGGGAATGCGAGTTCCATTGCGACAATCGGCGCGTCGGCGCCGGGCGCGGCATCGAATTCCTTGCCTGCCTCGTCGGTGGCGATGATCCGCTTCCAGGTCGACTTCCCGGTCGGCGAGACCCAGTTGTCGGTGATGTCAAAGATATATTCGGGCTGACGGCTGTACACTCTGTTCAGGCCGATCGGGCTGATCCGGTCCTCCAGGAACGTCATCGTCACGCGGCAGCCGTCGATCTTGTGGTGCGAGGCGGCCGCGGCATTCAACCCGAACCAGATCGATGGCGCGACGGGGCGGTCTTTCCCGAAATGCGTCACGCCTGCGGCATCGGTGATCGTGTACAGCGGGTGGCCGTCGAGCCGCACGGTGCCGTCGACGTCTGCCAGGTAGGTGATCAGGCCGCTGGTTTCGAAGCGAGCCGTCAGCTCGGGCCCCCGGAACATCTGGCTGACGAACTCCGTGGAAAGGTCAGGCTCCACGTAGCGGCTGAGGATCACCGGCAGCGGCTCCCAGGCGGTGACCACCTCGGCGTCATCGGCCGTTCGATACACGATTCTGAACGGCACGATCTCCTTGCCTTCCGGTGCGTCTCCCGGCGCGAGTGTCGTAACCAATTGGCATGCCTCGTCCGCCTTGAGCGGCCCGAAGGACATGCGGTCCGGCTTGATGGATAGCCCGGACGACGTGTCGAACTCAACTGAGCCGGAGACAGCTTCGTCGAGCGTATTGGTGACCGACAGGCAGACCTGTCTCTCGCCGATCATCGACAGCAGTGGTTCAGGCGGATCGAGTTCCAGACGCAACGGGCATTCCGGCGCGAATCCCCTTCCCCGCGGCAGATCCTTGGGGATGTCGCCATAGGCGATCTTGCCGGAGGCGGGGATTGGATCGAGTTCGTTGCCGTTCAGCATCAGCTTCTCGGCCGTGCCGGCCACTCGGAATGCCTCCCATCCGCCGCGTGCGACGGGCGTCCCCTTGCGCGGCACGCGGAGCCAGCCGTAGTTGCGGAAAATGAACACTTGGCCGTCGTCTGTCTCGAGGGCGTATCGCTGCTCGCCGCCTTTTGCGCCCCATGCGACGGCGGCGTAGTCGGTGAAATCTCTTGCGTCCACGCGCACGACGATTGCGCTCTCGGTCTCCGCAAGCTTGGTGACGGCGGAAATGGCGGGCATCTGCCGGTTGGCGTATGGTTCGTGGGTGACGGCGAACACGGTGCTGCGCCGGCCTTCGCGCCGGGCCACGAGCATCCCGACGCGATCCGCCGATTTGCGTACCCGCTGGACCGCCATTTCACGATGAACGGGACTGGGCTCATTGGCTGAGGCGTACACCTTTACGGCACGGTCCACGTACTTGCCGTCGCCCCACGTGCCGTAGCAGACCTGCGTGGGGTCGTCGGCAGCCATCGTCACGCGTACCTTTGCCTCATGCTCGTACCATTCAGTGCCCAAGCCCGGCACCGGTTCGGCGGGCTCTTGTTCGTCGATCACGAACTCCAGCGACCACTGGTCGGAGGTGGTCGTCTTGCGCGGATTGTCGATCGCCCAGTACTTGCGGCTGATGTTTCCCTGCGCTTCGAACTTCTGCGGGTCCACGGGCCGAGGCAGCCCCATGCTGTGCAGAACGTAGTCGTAGGTCCTCGGCGTCTTGCTCGATGCCTGAAACAGGTCCAGCAGGTAGCCGTCGGTCAGCATCAGCGCTCGTGTCTGGTCGACACTTGGGAACACGTCGGTGGCGGATACGGCGAGGAGTTTTATCTGGGGGGTGAAGTCGCTGCGGATGTGCGGTTCGGCAGGTGAGGTATCGAGTTCGTCCACCAGCATCGTGTTCTGACTGGCCGAGGTATAGGTCCACCCCATCGCCCGGTTCTCGTACTGCATCCTGAGGTAGTCGGGATACAGCAACCGGTTGGCGCCGAACAGGTTCAGATGGAACTTGTCGGGCTGCTCATGGCCATATCGCTTGGTCATCATCAAAAACGCCGCAATGGCGTCGGGATCAGTCCAATATTCCGCCGATTCGTCGGAGCGGAGCATGGCCAGCCCGAACTCGGCGAGAATCCTCGATGGCGCGGGAGGGAATTCGCGTGCCTCGGGCAGCGAAGGGCGATCCCACAGGTTCGGCTCGTATTCCGGGTACAGCGCCAGCAGCGGCGCGTAGCGATCGTCGGCCGACGCGGCATAGGCCATCGCCAGGCCGTCGCGCATGTTCAAGATGAGCCCCGCCTGTTTGGGATGATCGCCGCCGATGAACATGTCGTGTTCGCCCCCGCCATCGCGAGGCGGCGAGGTGGCACCATCGCCGTACGTTACCACGCGTATGCGTCCGTTCCCCTCGCCGGTGCGCTCGACCGGATAAGCCGTGTCGATGAAGTAGTCCGTCATCCCCCTGGCGCTGGCGCCGCTGAGCGTTTTGTAGTTGAACCAGTTCCGCCCCTCCAACAGGCTTCGGTAGAACGCCATGGTGTTGACGCAATACAGCCCGTTGTGGGCGACGGCGTAGATGGCGGCCTCATGCCAGGCGCCGCCGTCCTTGAGCATCTTGTCCATCATGGAATGGAAGTTGCCCTGACGCTCGGTGCGTCGCCAGCCCCAATCGACGATGTGCTCATCCTGCAGGGCCATCGCCGCGAACGCGACCATGAACACAGGCTTGAAATTCAGGTTCGGCGTACTGCCCCAGCTATCCATGCACGCCATGCGGTACTCGGTCTGAAGGCGGAGCCACTCGTGGATCTGGTCGCGATCTTCCGCCGAAAGGCCGTTGTAGATCCAGTCGTAGGCCACATACGCATCGATATCCAGACGGTACCAATCAACGCCCTGCTCGCTGCCCGCCCAGTACTTCGGGTCCTTCAGCGAATCGTCCGCCCGCTTCGTGAAGCGTGAATCCTCTCCGTAGGAGTGCTTCAGCCATGCACGAGCGACGTCCAGGTATTCCTGCTTGCCTTCCAACGCGTACAAAAACGCCGCCCAGAAGGCTTCCCGTTCCCATCCCTGCCGCCGGATGAACGCAGGTGTGTTGAGCAGGCCGTGGGCGGTCATCACCGACTGGCAAACTCGCTGGTGCTCGTTCTTGGCCCAGTCCTCTTCGGCGATCGTCTTGAGTATCTCGATACGGCGCGATTCCGGCATGAAGAACGGCCGGCCGTGGGCAGGAACCGGCGCCGGGTCTTCCCCGGCCAGGCACACGGCGGAAAGTCCCGCCAGCAGGCTTACAACAATCATTCGGAACATCTGGACCTCCTTCTCGGCGATGGTATATTCGTGTCGAGGATCTGGCGCACCAACACGAAAGCACAGGTTCCGCCTCGAACGACAGCCCATGTGTAAGATGAGGACGCTCGAATGTCAAGTTTTCTGCCGGCTAGGCTTCCAGGCGATCCGCTGGCGAAGATTCTCCGTTCCGATGCAGAGGCTGCCGTTGGGCTCTTCCGTCCGCAGTATACGATTCGCGTTTAGCCCCAAGAAAGCGAAAGGTATCCAAATGAAGAAAGCGACTATCAACCGGCGAGATTTCGTGAAGAGCGGAGTTGCCGTAGGAGCAGCTCTGGGCTTTCCAGCGATTGTTCCCAACTCGGTTTTCGGCGTTGCCGCGCCAAGCAACCGGATAAGCGTTGGGCAGATTGGCTGTGGCAACATATCCCGTTACCACATCGGGAACTTGCTAAGAATGGAAGATGTACGAATTGTTGCTGCCTGTGATGCCTACAAAAGCAGAAGAGAAGAAAAGGCGGCGCAGATCAACAAGCATTACGGCGGTGGCAGTATCTGCAAACCACACGCTGATTTCAGGGAAGTGTTGGCACGCCCTGACGTCGACGCGGTCATCATTGGGGCCCACGACAACTGGCACACGCCCATGTCTATTGCCGCGGCGAAGGCGGGCAAAGATGTCTACTGTCAGAAACCACTGGCCCTGGACTTCAGCATGACTGGCCTTCTAAGAAAGGTCGTCAGCGAAACGGGAAGGGTCTTTCAATTTGGGACTCAGTATCGATCGTTTGCCAGATGCCGGCTAATGGTTGAATTGGTCCGGAACGGATACATCGGCGAGCTGAAACGCATCGATGTATGGAGCAGGCACGTGAAGTACAACCGGGACAGTTATCATGTCAAGCCCTACGGATCGACCGTCGAAGTTCCCGTGCCGGACGATCTGGATTTTGACGCATGGCAGGGGCCTTCGCCAATGGTTCCCTATACCGTGGATAGGACGACGAAATGGGGCGGGTATCATTGTCCCGAGACGTCTCTGGGCTTTCTTGCCGGATGCGCCATTCATCCACTCGGGCTGGCACAGTGGGGCAACAAGGCTGACGGCACAAGTCCGATACGCTACGAGGGAACCGGGAGTATTCCCACCGAAGGTATCTTCCGAACCCTGGAACGCTGGGACATGGAATGCACTTATGCAAATGGAGTCAAGCTTCGTCTGATGGACTACGAAACAGCCAAGGGCGTGGTGACGAAATACGCGTCGAGCTGGCGTGATGGCGACGGAGTTGTATTCCACGGAACCAAGGCATGGATTGGCCTGGTATCCGGTGGTTCCTCGTTTGACTCCAGCGACAGGACTCTTTGGAAAGTGGAGTTCAAGGCTGACGACGAGCGACTGACTGTATCCCCGGAACATAACCGCAACTTCATCGACTGTGTCAAGTCGAGGGAAGAAACGATCTGTCCGGTCGAGATGGCGATTCACTGCGACACGATTTGTCATCTGACACGGGCGGCAGCAATCACCGGTAGGGTGATCAACTGGGACCCTGACAAAGAAGAGATCATCGGCGATCCCGATGCGTCAAAACTGCTTTCACTGCCGTACCGGGAAAAGTGGAAGGTCTGGTAGGTTTGCGATGCAACCTCATTGTCCATAACTTGCGTAGGTCGCCCCCACCGCACGCACATCGGAATTCCAGGAACGGCCAGCTTCGGCGTGCGGCACCTTTGCCAGCTACGGCTGACGGCGAAGCGGGCCACGACACAGCGCTGGCAGGGGGCGAGAATACCCGCGAGAAAATCTGCCTTTCCGTTGAGCAAAGCATTGAATCGACCCAACGGTAGGGCTACGTTGTCGGGATAAGAAACGTTTCGGAGCTGTCCCAAGAAGCGGTCCGTCTCCCGGTTTTCCAGGACTTTGATTCTTGCGATGGGTTCTTAGGGCCGCAGTCGTTGGAACTGGCCATGGTCGGCTATGACGGAGGGAGCTGTATGGGAAAGGAAGGATTTTCGGTAATCGATGCCGTTGGACCGGCTGCGTACCGTCGCTAACATGGAATAGGATCTATCTTGGCGACACGGTGGCGCCTTGAAATGGAAGGATGCCGGATCGCCAGTCTGTGATGCGAGTCGTTAGTCTGCGTGGAGTCGAGTTCTATGCGCAAGGCACTTGCAGTAATAGCAGTTCTGCTGCTCTTTGGCTGCGGCTGGCTCATGTTCGCGATCACCGGTTGCGATCCATCGGTTCCCGCCGAGAACGGTGCCGAAAGAGCGCAAACGGGCCCGGCGGATTCCGCACGGTCCAGTGACGGTGCACGGCTCCGATCTATCGCTTCGCTCCAGGCGGACGTTGCGCGGCTCCTCGACCAGGAGTTGGCAGAGCAGAGTAGTGACTATCGAGCAGCCGTTGAGGAAATCTTCTATCGGCAGGTTGTCTTCTGCGACGGCACGGATCGCCCCGATCGCGTCACAGTCAGTTGGGCCCCCGGAAAGCAGGGCGAACTCCGTTTGAGCCTTCACAGTCCCGGACGCCATAACTACGGCGACAACCATCCTGATGCGATAACTCTTTACGGCGGTGCGGTCGTGGGGCTTACGTTCTCCATCGAGAGCAATATCGACGCTTGTCCTTGCGGGGGACCGGAGTTTCCCGACTATCTCGACGACGAATTCCTCAAGACCATCGCCCGGATCGATACGCTAGAATCGATTGACCTTTCCTGTAGCGGAGTCACCGACGCCGGCCTCAAAACGCTGGCTCAACTGAAGAATCTGCGATCGGTGAATCTGGAGCGAACGACTCTTACCTGTGATGGCCTCAAGCACCTTGGGACGCTGCACCATCTTGAGACTTTCGCGTATTCGCCGGGAGACCGTTCCGGGCGAATCGAGTGGATTCCAGCCCAAGTCTGCGAAATCGCTGCCGGGCATCGGCATCTACGCGACTTGCGACTCGAGTGGGTCGAGTTCGACAAGAAAGCCGCACGGGCCCTGGCCGCCTGTGCGGAGCTGGAGTCATTGAAGGTCACCGGGACGCTTCTCGAAGCGGATGCTCTGCTGGCGTTCGAGGGAAACGCCTCCCTGGAGTCCATGCATTTGTATTTCACCTGCCGGGCGATCGGCCCCATCCGCCTCGGCGGCTTGTCTCGCGTGAGCCGCCTGGGCGTGACTGTCGAAGCGCCAAACGTCGACATTGCCCTTGCCGACCTGCCGACAGTTCGAGATCTGGGGTTGTTTGTAAGGCACGGGGCTCCAGAGGAAGCCCATACCGCCGAATCCGTAGGTTCTGACCGGAAGGCCGCCCCTGGGCCGCGTGTATCGGTCCGGCGCCTTGCGGACTTGCGTCAGGCCAGCTTCGGGGTGAGAGATCGACGGTTCGAGTCGACGACCGAGCACGGAGTCGTTCAACTCGGCGAACTTCCATCGCTGGCCAACTTGGCTTTCCACGGGCTGGATGGAAAGCTGGAAGTCGAAGGCACCTGTGTGAATCTGAAACGACTGACTGCTTCCGAAGCAGCGATTCCAGCGAGCCTGTACCAGGCACTGCCGAGGTTTCCCCAGCTTGAAGAACTCACTCTATTCGTCCGTCCATCTTCGATTGTCCGGTGCTAGCATCAGATTAGGCTTCAGTCCAGCCTAACGCAGGTTTGGTCCAAGTGGTGCTAGCGTTTTGGAGCCGCCGCCGCCGCTTGACGGTGTGCGTAGGATTCTCTGGTAAT
>JADHUC010000252.1 GCA_016784735.1 Pirellulaceae bacterium
CTGCGCGCCTGGGCGAGCAGCTTATCGATGCTGGGCTGCTCACACAAGAGCAACTGGAAGCGGCGCTCGGCCAGCAGCAGGGCAAGAACCTGCGTCTGGGCGAGTTGCTCGAGAAAATGGGCTTCGTCAATGACGAGGCGGTCCTGCCGTTTGTCAGCCGAAACCTGGGCGTGCCCACTGTTCGCCTTCGCGACGGCTTGCTCGATCCTCGATACGTCGAACTGATCCCTCGAGCGACCGCCGAAGCGATGCACGCCGTGGCCATGTTCAAGGTGCGGGACACGCTGACCGTGGCCATGGCGGATCCGCAGAATCTGCGAGGGATCGACGAACTGGAGCGGATCACCGGTTCGAGGGTTCGCCCCGTTCTTGCATCTCGAACCGCTATCAAGAACATCCTGCCCCGATGCTACGAAGATGATTTCCAGGTCGATGCCGTTACGGCCGACATGGAAATGGACTCGGTGGAGGTCCACACCGAGACCATCGACATGGATTTCAAGGATGTACAGGCGCTGGCGGACGGCAGCCCCGTCGTGAATCTGGTGAGCTGGGTGATTATGCAAGCGCTTCGCCAAGGAGCAAGCGACATCCACATCGAACCGGGAAATCACCATTCCATGGTGCGTTTTCGCGTGGACGGCCAGTTGCGCGAGGTGCTTAAGCCACGCCGCGATTTCCACCCCGCGATTGTCTCACGCGTCAAAGTCATGTCGCGCATGGACATCGCCGAACATCGCGTTCCACAAGACGGCCGGGTTCACGTGCTGGTCCAAGGCCATGAGATCGATTTGCGTGTTTCGACGCTGCCGACGGTGCTTGGCGAGAAGGTCGTTCTTCGTGTTCTGGATCGGCGGAACATTACCTTTGATCTGGACAAGCTTGGCGTTCCCGAATCACAACTCGACGAACTCAAGCAACTGCTGAACAGACCGTACGGCTTGCTTCTGGTGACCGGACCCACGGGTAGTGGAAAGACGACAACGCTGTATTCGGCCATCGAATTGATCAAGTCCGTACACCGAAACATCGTGACGGTCGAGGATCCGGTCGAGTACCAGTTGGAGTTGATCAATCAGGTCCAGACCGGCGGCTCGAAAGCCATGACGTTCGCTAATGCGCTGCGAGCGATTCTAAGGCAGGACCCGGACGTGGTCATGGTCGGCGAAATCCGTGACGGCGAGACCGCCGAGGTGGCGATTCAAGCGGCCCTGACGGGACACCTGGTCCTGAGCACTTTGCACACGAACGATAGTGCCAGCGCGGTGACCCGGCTGTTGGACATGGGGGTCGCATCCTACAAGATCGCGGCCGCGCTGGTTGGAGTCATCGCCCAACGGCTGGTCAGAACGATCTGTCAGAACTGTCGAACCCAGTACTATCCACCGGCCGAGTATCTGGAAATGCTCCATTACGAGGGAGACAAACGCCGGCAATTCGTGCGTGGCGAAGGATGCGAACAGTGCTTTGACACCGGCCATCGCGGCCGGCGCGGCGTCTACGAAGTGCTGGTCGCCACACGCGAGCTGCGCGAACTGATCAACGACGGGGCCGATTTAGAAGCCATCCGCAAGTGCCACGCGCAGCAAGGAGGTACGTTCCTGCTGCAAGAAGGTATCCGCGTAGCAGAACAAGGGCTGACGAGCCTGGAAGAGGTAACCAGAGTTGCGTTCTTTGAATAGATTACAGCAGGAGTGCAGGTAATGGACTTTGCCTACACAGCCAAATCGAGAACCGGACAGACGACCGAGGGCACGATCGACGCTGCCTCGGTGGCCGACGCCCGGCAACAGCTTCGCAGCCAAGGCATGTTTCCCCTGACCGTGTTCGCCGGCACAGCCAGGAAGAAAAAAACCGGCGGGAATGGTCTGCTTGGTCGCAAGCGGCGAGTCTCGAAAAGGGACCTGCTGATGCTCACCGCTCAGCTTTCCATCATGTGCCGAACCGGGCTCGACATGGCAGAAGCCCTAAAGTCTCTCGCCAAACAAGCCACTAACCCCACCTTGCGCAGCGTGATGGAGGAGGTCTACGGCGACGTGTCGTCCGGACAACCCATCTCGATAGCCCTGTCAAGGCACCCCAAGGTCTTCGATACCGCCTATGTCGCCAGCATCGCGGCCGCGGAAGCTTCCGGAAAAATGACCGAAATACTGAGCCGGTTGACGGAACTGATGCGCAACGAGATTCGGTTGCACAGCAGCCTGCGATCGACTCTCGCGTATCCGGTCATCCTGGTCTCGGTGGCCTCGGTCGTGATTATGGCACTTGTATTCTTCGTGTTGCCTCAGTTTGCGACCATCTTCGAGGACATGGACGCGCCGACGCCGCCGCTGACGCACATGCTGCTGACCGGCGCCCAATTCCTGCGCGAGAATATCATCATGGTCCTGCTGTCGGCGGGGGCAGCGTTGATAGGGCTGATCCTCCTGTTCCGCACGGAAACGGTCAAACGCGTCCGAGATCGGCTCGTCCTGAACCTTCGCGGACTTCGCGGAGCGACGCGTTCGTTGCTCAGCGGGCGCGCGTTTCGCATCATGGGGACCATGCTTGAAAGCGGGATTCCTCTTCTGGAAGCCATCCGGCTGTGTGGCTCGTCGTTCAAGAATCGGCTCTACCGAGAACTGTTCGTCCGACTGGAAACGGAGGTCGTTAACGGGGCGGGCATTGGAGATACGCTCGCGGCCACCGCGTTCGTGCCGTCCGGCGTGGCACAAATGGTAGCCACAGCCGAACAAACGGGCCAACTAGGATCCGTGATGGAGACGGTTGGCGAGTTCTACGAAGACGACGGCGAAAGGCGTCTTCGGCAACTGATCACGGTGATGGAACCGGCGATCATCGTCGCCATGGGAGGCGTGGTGGCGTGTGTGGTTTTGTCCGTGGTTCTTCCGTTGCTTGACGTATCGCAAATGGCCGGGCAGAGGTAACCGTGTTTGAGGTGTCAGAAAACAAATGACAGCATTACAGAGCATTCCGGCAAAGCTGATTCAATCACTCGAGCGTTTGGGCAACACGCGCCAACTTGGTTGGTTCGGCGTCGATATCGGTACAAGCGCGGTGAAAATCGCACAGATCGAGAAAGTCGGCGGGCGGTGGCGCGCCGTCACGACACTGGTGATCCCGAACTGCGACCTGGGCCCGTTCGACGAGGAGAAACTTCGCAACGGCGAACTGCTTAAACTGCTCGCCGAGCAGTTCACAAGGCGTTCTGGATTCAGTTTGCAGGCGGCCGCCTGTCTGCTGCCGATGAGCACCGTGGACTATCGCTGCCTGCGACTGCCCGCAGCGTCGGAGGATGACCTGTACCAGATGGCCAGGCAAGAAATGGAGGACGAGACTTCGACCGACTCGGCGCCCCGAGTGTTTGACCTATGGGCCAGTTCCGCAGAGGGTCAGGACGCCGAAGGCATGCAAGAAATGGCCGCCATCTCGGTTGACGAGTCCGTAGTAGCCTCGGTCGCAGACAATCTTACAAAAGTGGGCCTGAAATGCGGCGTCGTCGATGGCCTGCCATTTGCGCTGGCCAGGGCGACCACGATGGCCCTGCCCGCACTTGGCGACGCGCCCATTGCCATCGTCGATTGGGGCAATCATTCCACGACCTTCACCGTGGCAAGAAAGGGCTACCCGTGGTTCACTCGCGTGCTTCGCTGCAAGGGCGCAGGGAGTCTGGTCGAACGGCTCTCGGAGCGACTGCGACTGGGCCAAGCCGAGTGCTGGCACTTATTGGACGTGTACGGCGTCAGCAGCTTGGCCGGCGACGTCGTCACCAGCGAATTGAAGCAGGCCGTCTCGCAGACCTTGGTGCCCGATCTGCAATGTTTCACTCGCGAAATCCAAACGACTCTCGCCTATCTCAAACAGCAGCACAGCGAACTCTATCCACAGAAGACCCTGTTGACGGGCGGTGGAGCTACGATTCGCGGCGTGACAACACTGATGGAGGAGTTGGCTGGTCTTGAGATCGACGTTTGGCAATTGAACGGCCCGTCCGGCGACGAGGAGCAAACAGACGATCGGACGCTGGCGCTGTTCGCACCTTCGTTGGCGCTTTCCGCACTGGGGCTAGAAGAATGACAGCTCGACTGAACCTGTTACCGCTGCGATTGCAGCGACGACTGCTGATGCTCTCGGGGCTGCGCCGATGGCTGGTCCTGTGGGGAACGGCTGTGTCCGTAGCCCTATTTGTGTGTGTGATGCATCACCAGGAGATCAGGGCGATCATGCCGCAGGCGACCGCCCTTCGCGCCCAGAGTTCTATGCTGAGACGACTAAAGAGCGAATCGAACGAGATGGAGAGCCGGCTGCGCAAGCTGCAGAGTCGCGAGTCGCTGCTAGCCACGTCGAAAGCCTCGCATTCCCCTTTCCAACTGCTTGGCGTTGTGAGCCGGTGCACGCAGAATGGCGAATCAGGGGTCTCCGTTTCCGAATTGGAACTCGCCCAGGAGACTCGCTCCCGGCCGGCTGCCAGGAAGCCGTCGAAAGGGACCGGTACAAAGGGCACGAAGGCCAAATCGAAAGAAGAGCAAGAAATGGTGCTTCGGCTGCGCGGGAACGCCGTTGACAACCTGGCGATCACCCGTTTTGTCGAGTCATTGCGCGCGTCCTCGGTGTTCAAGGCAGTCCAACTGAAGTCGACGGAACATGTGGAGCTGCTGGGGCTCCCGGCGCGAGAATATGAAATCGACTGTACGCTGTGAGGGTCATACCCGTGAACGTTGACAGACAACCGGGATTAAACGTGTATCGAATCGCCGTTGACGCTGCGGGCGTCTTCGGCATTCTGGCCATATTCGCCTTGGCAATCGGCATTGGTTACCTGCCCATGCACCGACAGAGGGACTCGATCGAAGAAAGCATCTTGACAGACATGGACTTCCTGGCGGCAGAATCCGAGATCGAAACTCGCCACGCGCGTCTGAAGGAATGCTTGACCGAGTCGGAAAACTTACTCGCTGATTTGCAGGCGCGCGTCCCTGACGAACCTAATGAGTCGGAGTTCCTTGGTCAGTTGGCGAAACTCGCCGAAGAGTCCGGCGTGGAACTGGGTGAGTATCAACCGGGGGCCACACACGAAGAAGGAAAATTCGGAAAACTCGAGATTCACTTCATGGCCACCGGAACCTACGACCAGATCTGCCGATTCGTGCACGGTCTGGACGATATGCCGCGGTTTTTTCGCGTAAGCTCCTTGGAGGTCGCCCTCGAAGATCCGCAGAGCGAGGTTTACCCACTGGACGTCGAGTTGTTGGTTTACTTCTCCGGGAATGGCGAGAGTAAGTCGTAACATGATGTGAGGGCGCAAGCAAAGTTGGAGTTCACGCTTTAGCGTGTTTTCGAAGACACGCTAAAGCGTGAACTCCAACATGCGAGCACGGCGTGAGGAAGTCATCAAGCAAGACTCAAATGCGAGAACCTTGACATGGAACCGATCGTATCTCAAGTTGGCGACCCGAAGAAAATCGCGAAACTCCTGGCAATCCCAATCTTGGCAATTGCCCTCGCATTCATGGTCTTCAGCGGTAACGACGGCGATGCAGATACGGGCGACGGAGTTGTCTCGCTGAATCCCGAGGCGGTCGAAGGCGCTGATCTTACGAGCTACCTCGCGAAATCCCGCGCGGGGACTGACGTCACCGACGCTAAACCTGCCGGCCCGAGTTTTGATGTCGAGCAGGTGTTGCTGTCGAATCCGTTCGTGCTTCCTCTCCCTTTGCGCATCGCGAAACAAGCTGCGGAGGAATCAGAAGCAACGGAACGCGAAGCCGGCTCCGAACTGCCTGAGAAAGAAAACGACGGCGACGGAGAAGTGTCTCCGCTGCGGGCACTGACCGACGAGTTGGAGCAGAAATCTGCGTCCATCATCACTTCCACCCCACAGGGGTGGGTGGCCTCCATAGACTCTCGCGTAGTCGGGGTTGGCGATTACCTGCAAGAGGGGGTTCGGGTTGTCGAAATAGGCCCGAATGGCGTCACCGTGGAGATCGAGGCGGAGGATTGATCGCGCAGGCCGATCCTGGTGCGTCCAAACGGCGTCAAACTGTACCGTTTGTGACGGTCGTGCGGCTTGAAACAGTTTTATCAAATGTCGCGATACTCCGGAGTCGATTCCCTCAGAAGGCCGGACCCAGGGCGGTCGGAAAGACGCTTTGTAGAAGGCCCCCGCGTGCTAGCTGCGACAGCCGCCTCGAACTCGCCGTTTCTCCAAAGGAGGTTCAACGTATGTCCGTAATGGGAAGATGCATCGCGGTTGCCGCGACGCATCATCGCATTCTGTTCGGCATGTCGTTGGCCCTCGCGGTTGCCGTCCCGCGTCCGTGGAGCGCGTGCGCCCAATCGCCGCAGTTTCCGGACACACGCAGCTCCGTTTCTCAGATGCGCGTCTTTTCCGGTCAGGCCCAAGTGTCCGACCGTCCCGCCAGAGTCGCGAGCCGCCAGATTTCGGAACGGGGTCGTGTTGTTATTCCGCATCTTGGCAGCGAGACCGCGGGCGACGTGCAAATGGAAGCCGGAAGTGGATGGATCACTCTGTTCGCTCGTGATGCCTCGTTGAAGGATGTCTTGGCGCTGGTGGCCCAGAAGCACAGTTTGAATCTTGTTTGTGGCGTTACCGAGGATACGAAAGTATCAATCACATTGCATCAAACGCCGCTCGAAGATGCGTTGACCGCCTTGGCCTCGGTGGCCGGTTGTACGTGGACCCGGCACAACAACATCATCCACGTCTTCAGTCTGGCCGACGCCGGGAACTTGCCCCCGGAAATCCAGGGCCGTCAGATGCAGGTTTTCCAATTAAATTATGCCGCGGCCGAAGACCTCGACGAGATCGTCAAAGGTATGCTCTCGCCGGTGGGCAGCTCCTACATTATCAGCAGCGATCCAACGGACAATCGTAAAGCGAAAGACAAGATCGTTGTCGAGGATATACCGACACGCTTGACGAGAATCGAAAGGCATATCCAGCAAATGGATGTGCCGCCACGTCAGGTATTGATCGAAGTTCACGTGCTGGAAGTCGACCTGGAAGACGGCCAGAACCACGGGGTCAACTTCGATCAATTGGCCAGATTCGGCGCCAATCGTCTCCGTTTGGGATGGCATGGGTTCGCCGACCCGTTGGCCCCACAGGCAGCCGTCCTGGAACTGAACGGCGGCGATACGGAAGCCCTGATCCAGTGCCTGAAGTCCACCACGGACGCGAAGACGTTGGCTTCGCCAAAGGTGCTTGTCGTGGACGGACAACAGGCGAAATTCCAGGTCGGCCAAAGACTCCCTTATGTGGTGACCACGACCAGCCAGACCAGCACGCAAGAGAGCGTCAACTTTCTGGACACCGGTATCGTTCTGTCGGTTACGCCACGAATAGGGCCCAACAACCAAATCCTCCTGCAAGCAAAGCCCGAAGTATCCTCCGGTCAAGTGAACCCCAGCACGGGGCTACCCGAAACCGAAACCTCGCACGTGGAAACCGATGTCTTGCTCCGAAACGGCCAAGGCATGATTATTGGCGGACTGATTCAGGAGCAGGATAGCAATACTCAAAGCAAGGTGACGCACCTGGGCGACATCCACCTGCTTGGACAGTTGTTCCGAACTCGCCAGCTTCAGAAGCAGCGCAGCGAGATCATCTTCGTTTTGGTGCCCCATTTGCTTCCCTATCCTGAGGAATACGAGGAAGCAAGTCAATTTGATGTGATGCGTGCCACAACGCCGCTTGTCCACGGTCCGCTGGAACGCTATCCGCGACCCTGGGAACCAAGCCTGCCGGATGCCATCTACAAGCCCCAACACTACATCCTGCCAGGTGGTGCACGCCGCGCCTGCCGTCATCCGTCCTTCGAGCGGAGCCGCGAATACTACGAGCCAACCATTCCGCCGCTGAGTCCCACACCGGCCTCCCCCGAGGATGTGGAACCCGAGCCGTTATTGGACGAACCCGACCCTTTCACATCGCTTCCAGCCAATTTCGAGCCGCGGCATAGCAGAATCGCCGGCCTTCGTCGGTTGCCTCCCGTCGACCAGGAGATTCGAATCGCGGCGCCCGTGCACGTAGAAGCCGGCCCTCAGAATCCCCGATATAGGCTGACAAACTTCAATTCCGAGGAGTAGGGTATGAGCGATCAACTGGACGTGCCTGGTGAACTCCAGCACCTGATCGAGAAAAGAGAGTTGGAGGACCGGCGAACGGCGGAGCGGCGCGCGGAGACGGAGCGCTCCGCGGCGACGCCACAGGCAGACAGCGAATCCGCGCCGACCGAATCACCGACGGTTGCTGAGTGCCGCGACGAACCAGAAGCGGATCGCAGAAGCGGTGATGACCGCCGTCAGGACATTCGTCGAGCCGCCGATCGTGGCAAAGCTTGAATAACGCGACCGACTCACTTAGCATGATGGCCATCGGCCGTTGAAGTTCAGGTTTCGCAGAACTGTTCGGCACGAGATTCGCCATGTTTAAGGTTCTCCCAATGCCACGGGCTTGCACCGTGGATTGTTACGTTAAGTGCTACACATCCCCTGCCTCCCTCACAGAAGTTCCCCTGTTTTTCCTCCACCAGTGCGGGCTGGCGCCCGCACTGGTGGAGGAAAAACAGGCTCGCGGGGGCTCCGTTTTGTAGCGAGGAGCGTAACAATCCACGGTGCAAGCCCGTGGCATTCCCGACGCAAGATCTGTGCCGGGCAGTATTGAAACTGTCGCCATTTCTGCCCAGGAAAAGACGGTCGTGTCGCAACACAGCCCGTTTGACGAGCACTCCGCTGCCGGATCGCCGGATGCGGACCCGTCGCCGGATCTCCGCATGCCGACAAAGCCGGAGGGCGAGAGTCCGTTCGGGCCATCGCCCCAACCCCGGCTGGGCATCATCCACATCATGCTGTGGACGCTCGGCAGCGCGATGATTCTGGCCGTGTATCGGGCGTTGGTTGATTTCGCCAATATGCCGGAACAGGCACGAGTGCAGTGGTATGTCTTGCAGATAGGCTACAGCACCGTCTATGGTGCGGCACTCGCCAGTGTGTTTCTGTTCGCTTACCGCCGGCTCGCAAAAGGCGCTGCATTTCCCGTTCTGCCCGGCCATTGGCTTCTTCTGGCCCAGGGCATTGTATTTACTGTCAGCTTTGCCGGTCATGTGGCGGCGTCGGTGATTCGAAACCGGTTCGATTCACTTTCCCCAGCAATTTATGGCCTCGGGCAGTGGTCGGCGCACAGCGTGGCGGTGGTAGTGGTATTGGTAGCTATCATCCGCCTGAACGATTTCGCGTATTGGCGAGTGTACTTCTGGGCCAGCCTCGTGCACCAAGCGATCCGGTCCTCCGTGTGTCTCGTGGGAGTGCTTCCGGGAACGTGGTACTTCGTTTTCTTGCTCCAGCGTTGGATCTATGCGATCGGTGCCACCGTGCTCGTGATATGGCTGCTGATCGTCGTAGCTCGCGACTGGCGACGTGCCGTTCGCCGCGATTGGCTACACTGGACCGGTGTGATCGTCACGCTTAGCGGACCTGTTCTGTTTGTGATTCAGATCGTCTCGTCCATGTTGCTGGATTGGGCCTCGTAAGGAACCAAAATCATGAAACGTCGGCACTTCTTCTCAATGGCTGCGGCGGCCACCGCAGCCTGTTTCACTCGGCGGCGAGCCGTGGCGGACGAGACCGGCGGTGACAGCGACGAAGTCACTTACACCCGGAAAGTCCCGGTCCGTTACGAAGCCGACGTGGCGGTGATTGGCGGCGGCATCGCAGGCGTGTCGGCTGCATGTAGTGCGGCTCGTTCCGGCGCGAAGGTGGTCCTGGTGGAACGATTCGCGATCACCGGTGGCGATATGACATCGGGCGGGGTCGCCAACTTCTGCGGCCAACTTCATGGCCAAGGAGAAGTGTTCGACCAGATACTCGCGGACCTGCGGACGTTCAACGCCATCGACGAGGATCGTCCCGTTTTCCACTACGAGATCCTGGCCATCGTGCTTCAGGAGATGCTGTTGCGACGCGGAGTGAAACTGCTGTTGCACACGCGTTTCGTCGATGTGCGCGAGCAGAACGGTCGCATTACCGAGTGTATCGTCTGCGGCAAGTCGGGGATGGAAGCTTTGCGCGCCAAGCAATTCATCGACTGTACCGGCGAAGGCGACGTGGCTCGATCCGCTGGCTTCGCGACGATGAAAGGCCGGCCCGAGGACGGGTTTCAATTACCCATGTCGATGATGTTCTTTGTTCGCCATGTCGAAGCCAAAGACGCCATCGCTCAACTGCCCCAAGGCTGGTTTCAGCCGATTCGCGAGCAGAGCGATCTGCCCATGACCAGCATCTGGCCGGACGGGCCGCGCAGCAACGCGATGAAAATCAAAATCCCCATGTTCGACGCCACGGACACGGAGAGTTTGACCGAGGCCGAGATTCAGGCTCGCCGTCGCATGCTGGAGGTGCTGGACTACTATCAGCGAATCGAGAAGAAGCCGTGGCGGTTGGACCACTGTTCGCCGATCATCGGCATTCGCGAAGGTTGCCGGATCGTGGGCGACTATGTATTGACTGTGGACGATCTACGGGCCGGTCGCAATTTCGACGATGCGGTGGCTCGCGGCACGTTCTACTTGGACGGCCATAAACCGGACGACGACAAACGCACGTATATCCTGAAGAAAAGTGAAATGCAGGTGCCGCCGTACCAGATCCCATTCAGAAGCTTGCTTGCCAAAGACGCCCGAAATCTGATGATGGCCGGCCGCTGCTTCTCGGCCGATCAACTGGCCCTGTCATCCGCCCGTGTCAGTACGACGTGTTCGATGATGGGCCAAGCTGCCGGCATCGCAGCCACCACCAGCGTCCAGAACGCCTGCGATCCTCGCGATCTCGATTACGCCCAAGTCCGCCGCGTCGTCGAGGAACGCGGGGCGCAGTTGAAGACCTGACGTGGGAAGCAGGGGCGACGCTAGGTGTCGGGTGTCGGGAAGAAGGTTGAATGCGAGACAACCGCCCCACGGCATCGACCTTCTTTCATCTGATACGTTACGCCTGACACCTGACACCCGACACCCACCTGCCGATCCTGCAACGCCGCACCCCCGAAAAGCGAAGTTATTTCACGCCGCCCCCGCTTCGCCGGGCAATGCGGCCCGCTTATTGTCGTCGTGTGCCGATCGTACTATACTGTACTTTAGTGTACCTGTAGGGGGCATATATGCGAAACAGCCAGACGTGTACCGATAGCTCATGCCAACCTGATTCCGCCGCACTTTCCACTTGCGCCCGGAAGCTTAACGAGATCATCGAGGTGTGGGAGCGGGCTGGCGTGCCGTACGACAATGTGGTTCGGAGCATTGACCGCTGCCATCTCGCCGCCTGCGTCGTTGATCGCTTTCGGCGCGAGCAAGCGGATTTGGTGGGAGCGATCGCCGCGGCGAAATCGTTGGACTCCGATCCCGATGTCCACGCCTACTTGGAAGGGTGTGTTCGGAAATGGAATCTGAACGAGACGGACGCCTATCGCCAGTTGATCGTGCTTGCCCAGGGCTTCATCTCGACGCCAACGGAACCGGCGGGATTTGGGTTTTGGTTCCGCGTTATTCACGAAGACCGTTGGGCTGCGATATTGACCCGGACAGGCTTGGAAGAGGAAGGGCTGTTCAAGTTCATCCGACATGTGATGGAAGATGACGGCTTATCTGCGCCCGAACTGTACGAGAAGATGATCGATCTATCGGACGGCACTGCTCTGGACGCGTCCGCATCCGCCGCGGCCCTCTCCATCGACCCCGACGCGGATGGGTCGTCGGACGGCACGGACTGAGGTTACAGCGTGGAAACGTGCGCCACCCCTCTTGATATTCCGCCTGCGGCCGTGCCGCGTTAGGAGAACTCGCGGGATGAAGACAATTCAACTGCCGAATTCGGATCTTGTCGTTTCACGTCTCTGCTTCGGCTGCTGGGGCATTACCAGCGATTTCCATTGGGGCGATCGGAACCGGGACCAGTCGGTCGCGGCCCTGCACGCTGCGCTGGACTCGGGCATCAACTTCTTCGACACCGCGGCCATTTATGGCGACGGCGAAAGCGAGAAGCTGGTCGGCGAAGTCCTGGCGAGCAAGCGAGATCAAGTGGTGATCGCCTCGAAGGTCCTCCCCGACAAGATGAAACCCGACGAAATCCTCCATTGTTGTGACGAATCCTTGGAGCGATTAGGCACCGACTACATCGACTTGTACCAGACACACTGGACCGGCCGCGACACGTCGCCGGCCGATTCGTGGGATTCGATGTTGAAGTTGAAGCAGCAAGGCAAGGTGCGTCACGTCGGCGTATGCAATGCCGGCGTGGGCGACTTGGGCGAATTCTGCCCGGTCGAGCCGCCGGTGACCAATCAATTGCCGTACAGCCTGTTGTGGCGGGCGATCGAGTACGACATCCTACCGTTCTGTGGCGACAACAACATTGGAATCCTGGTGTACAGCCCCTTGATGCATGGCATGTTGGCCGGCAAGTACAAGTCGGTCGCCGACGTACCGGACGGTCGCGCACGCTCGCGACACTTCAGCAGCCAACGTCCGCACATCCGGCACGGCGAAGCGGGGTGCGAGGGGGAGACTTTCGACGCTCTTGGTGCCATCGCCGACGTCTGCAGACGACTCGAGCGTACCATGGTCGACGTGGCGCTCGCCTGGTGTCTGCAGCAGCCGGGCATTTCCTGCGTGATCGCGGGGGCAAGTTCGCATGAACAAGTTGCGCAGAATGTTTACAGTTTCGACAACCCGCTACCGGAGGACGCGCTCAGCGAACTGAACGAAGCTACAGGTCCTTTGAAGCAGGCGCTGGGGCCTAACCCGGACATGTGGGAAGGCGCTGAGAAGTCGCGGTTTCGCTAAAGAGCCGGTGCATGATTTGGTTCGTAGTCCCGCCACGGGTTGTGGGCCGGTCTCCCGACCGGCCCACTTGCCGAACGCTGAGTTCAATTTTGAGACCTTACGGTCGAACGCGTATCGCGGTCGTGAAACCGCGACACAACACGCGAGCACTTACTGTGATGGGAGGAAGTCCTGATGAAGAGAATCGCGATCCTTACGATTGTTGGCATCGTGTCCGTAGCTCTAACGGGCGAATGCGCCGAAAAGCCAGCGCCGCCCGGCGAGGCAAAGAAGCCGCAGAAGACCACCAAGCTGTTCGATGGCAAGACGCTGAAGGGCTGGAAGATCTTGGACAAGATCGACTTTGCAGATCATGGCAAGGTCGAGGTCAAGGACGGCGAGTTGATCCTGCACAAAGGGCGAGCGATGACCGGCGTCTCGTGGAAGGGCGACTTTCCTCGGGTCGAATACGAAGTTTCCTTCGATGCCAGGCGGATCGACGGGGACGACTTCTTCTGTGGAATGACTTTTCCAGTGGGCAAGACCCATTGCAGTCTGATCCTTGGCGGATGGGGCGGCAGCATCACGGGACTGTCCTGTCTTGACGGCTACTCTGCCGACGAAAACGAGACGACCGGCGTGATCGACTTCAAGCAAAACCGCCTGTACAAGGTGCGTCTGCGCGTGACCAAAGACAAGATCGAGGCATGGGTCGACAAAGAAAAGATCGTCGATGTGGAGACGAAAGACCGCAAAATTGACCTTCGCTGGGAAATGGAGACCATGCCGCCGTTCGGCTTCGCCACCTGGTACACGACAGGCGGTTATCGCAACATCGTGCTGACGCGGTTGCAGTAGAACAATTGCGGTCGGGTATAGCCGGTAGGTCCCGCTTGCCGAGCGGGACTTGGAGTTTTGCCGTTGGAGTTCACGCTTCAGCGTGTCTTTCCGCACGCTAAAGCGTGAACTCCAGCAAAAAAGAAACCCGGCTTTTCCGAAAAAAAGCCGGGTTTCTGGATCATCTAGTTCGGACTTCGGCGATAGCTAACGCTGAATCGTCTCGTCCGACGCGGGCAGTTCCGCGACATCGACATCGGCGTCGGCCATCTCTGTCAGGTGACGCGAGAGAGCTTGCAGCGCCGTACCGACTCGGTCCAGGGTGCGAGCCATAGACAAAATGGCTTCGCGATCGTTGTCGGATTGCTTTGGCTGCTGGGAAGCGAACATCATTTTTTCGAGTTCCACTTCCGTCCAGCAGTCCAGTTCTGCGTCGGCGCCCAGTTCGCCCTCTTCCGTGTTCTCTACGATTTCGGCCACTTCGGCGTCCTCGTAGTAGTAATCGTACTCGTCCCAGTACTCGTACCCATAGTCGAACTCGTCACTCTCCTTGGCAACCTCCTCGGCGGTTTCCTCGGCGACTTGCTCGCTATCGTCGGCGACCTGTTCCACGTCTTCGCCGTACTCGTACCCGTCCCAGTACTCGTAGCCATAGTCGAAATCGTCGGATTTTCCGGTCGCTTCCTCAGCGATCTCGTCGACCGTCTCCTCGCCGGCCTTCTCGCTCTCTTCGGCGACCGGTTCCATTTCTTCACCGTAGTCGAAGTAGTCATGGCCATACTCGTGAGCGTATGGCCACTCTTCTTGTGCGGTGTCGTCTTCCGCGACATCGTCAACCGTCTCGTCGGTTGTCGATTCGGGAGTCTCTTCGACCAGTTCTATCGACTCCTCTTCGAAATGGGAGTCCTCTTCGTCGCCCCAGTAGTAACGGTCGTAGTCCCCGTAGGCGTCCTCCTCCGAATCGTCCGTTTCCGTAGATTCGGCGGTGGCTTCGACTTCTTCCTCAAACGACTCCTCGACGTACTCGGAGTAGTCGTAGGTCTCTTCGGAGTCGTACATTTCCTCGTAGCTGTGTTCGTACTCGTACGGGTCGTAGCCCTGTTCCTCCTCCGTCACGTCAGTGGAGGTGTCTTCGACCAGAATGGAAGCCTCGTCCGCGACAAGGCCTTCGCCTTCGACTGGGTCCGCAAACGGGTTTGCCTCTTCGGCGACCATCTCGGTCGTCTCCTCGCCGGGCAAATCCTCCGTTGCCGAGTCGTCCGCGAATTCGTAGTCGTAGTATTCGTCCGTCTCGCTGTCGTACCAGTAGTCCACGTCCTCGTGGGAGTATTCCTCCGCTTCATCCTTCGCCTGATCGGACGCGATGCTCGCTTCTGTTTCGTCGCCCTGAGGAGCATCGTCGGGGATACCGCGGCCGTATCCCTCGTAACGGTAGTCATATTCCTCTTCGCAGAGGGGGTCGCAGACCGCGGGATAACATCCGTTGCCCTGCGGATTCGCCGCCTGCGACTCGTCGCCGGTCTCGCTCCTGACGGAATTCGTCAGCAGCAACGGGCCCGTGAGCGCAGCGAGCAGAATTGCGACAGAAAAAGCAGAACGTGTCATAGGTTACATCCTCCTGACGTAGCGTGTGGAAAGTATTGGCCACCTTGCCCTTACGGCTGATTTGTGAGGTTTGCGAAAACGAGCGGGACGGCGTACCTCGGTAGTGTTCGTATCGGAGTCTGTGGATTCTGTCTGTTAGGCAATTAAGAAAACATCGGAAAACACGGTAGAATAGGTAACGCCTTGCGCGACCAGCGAATCCTGGGAAAGCTTACTGCAGAATTCAAAATTAACGTTCGTAGCGGCCAGCCATGGGGCGTGATTTCCGCGGATTGCGTGTATTGCAAAAACACACTTCGGCTGAGATGCTTAGTAGACGACTAGGCCTTCGGTCTGTGTAAGAGCCGGTTTCCAAGCTGATGTATTCAAGGCCATGCCCGGAGAATGTCTGGCTTCCCACTCATTTCTCTCGATCTGTGTCTGCGATCGAGATGACGAGTTACCCCAAGAAGGAGCGTCCAATGCCTTTGTTCGAGGTGGAAACGAACGCACATATCATCATCACATGGGCCGACGACGAGCACTCGGCGACCGATGTCGTACACGATACCTACCCTAACGACGAGGTCATTCGATTGACAAAACGTCCTCGTGACACCTGGGTGATTTCCAAGGGTGCGTTGGGGCTTGTGGAGGATTTCGACCCGTGCGGTGTGGCTCGCGACTGCCTTTCAAAAGCGTCGGGCGACAAGGTGCACGCCATTCGACTTTACATGCACGAGACGGGCACGGACCTTGAAAACGCGCGTCGGGTGATCGAATCGAACATGGTTGCGGGCTGGTGATGTCGTTTGTTGAGGTTTGACGTTGCAACTCGGTGCTACTTCCATCCAGGACACGTTCGCCGAAGCCTTCGGCATGAGGTTCGCGCGTCTGCTGATAACGGCGCACGACGACTTCTGGCTGGAGGCGGCGGTGCGCGAGATTACCGGTTACAGTTCGTCGGTCATTGCCTGTGACGCCGAGACAGGGCTGGAACGGCGACTGTCTGCCGATGTCACACCCGACGGTCGTCCCGGCGCGATGGTGCTGGTGTTCGGTTTCTCGCGTGAGGCCCTTGCCAAGTGCGTACCAACGCGAATCGGACAGTGCGTGATGACTTGCCCCACCACGGCGGTCTACGACGGCCTGCCAGATGCCGAGTCGCGGGTCCCGCTAGGCAAACATCTTCGATTCTTCGGCGATGGCTTTCAGAAGAGCAAGCTACTGGACGGCAAACGCTACTGGCGAATTCCAGTGATGGATGGCGAGTTTCTCGTGCAGGAAGACCTGGGGATCGCCAAAGGCGTTGGCGGCGGCAACATCATCATTCAAACGCAAACGCAACGGGCGGGACTCGCCGCAGCGCGGCGGGCCGTCGAGGCGTTGGCGGACATGGACGGCGTGATCGCGCCTTTCCCGGGCGGCGTGGCTCGCAGCGGCAGCAAAGTCGGCTCGCGATACAAAGGCCTTCCTGCGTCCACGGCCGATGCATTTTGCCCTACGCTGCGAGGCCGCGTCGAGTCCAAGCTGCACTCGGATGCGAATTGTGCGTACGAGGTGGTGATTGACGGAGTCAGCGAAGGAGCGGTTGCCGCGGCCATGACGGTGGCCATCCGCGCTGCCGCCGCCGGCGATGTCATCGCCATCGGCGCGGGGAACTATGGTGGGAAATTGGGCAAGTACCAATTCCATTTGCACGAGTTGTTGAAGTCGTGACGGACGCCAACAAGAAACGTATCGATACGAAGCTGCCACGGCATTGGCAGGTGAAACTGTCTCGCTTCTTCGCCAGCGTGTGGGTGGAATTGTCGGTTGGCGCGCTGGTCCTCGTTTCCGTTGTGCTGACGCTGCTGGAGTTCGCGATTGCCGAGACAGCCAGCGGCCCGCGCGATATCGAATTGCTCACCGTTTTGGAGCGGACCAGTAACATCATCACCTGGGTCTTCGCGATCGAATTGACGCTGCGTTACCTCGGCGCCTCATCAAAACGGAAGTTTTTTCGGCAGTACTGGCTCGATATCGTGGCGGTCCTTCCGTTGTTTCGTGTGTTTCGCGTCGCGCGAGCCGTCCGGCTGTTGCGACTGATCCGTTTGTTGCGTTTGTTCGGCGTCATGTCGCGTCTGGCCAGCCATTTTCCCTACATCTTGCGGCGCGGTGCGATGGAGTATCTCGTCGTCTGCGGTCTGCTGGCGTTGACGATTGTCTTCGGATCTGGTGCTATGATGTTCTTCGAAGGGCGAAGTGGCGCCGCGCCAGAGGCGGAAGGCGAGGCACTTGATCTGGAGGACTCGTTTTGGTTCAGTCTGTATTCGTTGTTTGCCGGAGAACCGATACCGGGTCCGCCGCGCACGATCGGCGGCAAGATCGTCGCCGTGTTCGTGATGTTCATGGGGCTGACGATATTCGCCATGTTGACCGGTACGGTCTCAGCGTTCATGGTGGAGCGACTCCAGACGGAGGGAGTAAAGGTGAATTGGGATGACCTGCGGGATCACGTGATCGTTTGTGGTTGGAGCAGCGAGGCCGAAATCATCATCCGAGAGTTTCGCGCTTGGTCGGTGGGGAAGAAGACGCCCATCGTGTTCGTCACCGAATGGGAACGCGACCGCCCGTCACTGTCGCCGGACATCGAGTCCAACGTCTTCTTCTACAACGACGATTTTTGCCGTATCGCCGCATTGGAACAGGTCGGCATTCACCGCGCCTCGACCTGCATCATTCTGGCGGACACGTCCGGCGGACGCAACGAACAAGATGTCGACGCGCGTACGGTTTTGGCAGCCTTGACTGTGGAAAAGCTCAATCCAGATGTGTATACCTGCGCCGAATTGCTGAACCGGTCCCACGGCTCGCACCTGACGATGGGGCAAGTGAACGACTATGTAGTCAGCGGCGAGTACGGCGCTTATCTCTTGGCCCAGGCAGCCATGAACCGCGGATTGATGGACGTCTTCACCGAACTTCTGACGTATCAGAAGGGAAACGAGTTCTACCGAGTCAAGCTGCCAGATCGCTGGGTGGGCACATCCTACATGGACACGTTTGTCGAGTTGAAAAGGAGCTACAACGCAATCCTGGTATCCGTACACACTGCCGATGGGCAGATGTTCGTAAATCCGCCTGACTACGAATTCTGCGACGGCGACGAAATCGTGGTGATCGCCGAGGAGGAAATATCTCTATAGAAGCGAGTGTTTCCTGGTTCCCAAGCTCCGGGTTGGTAGGTCCCGTCTGCCGGACGGGACCTGAACTCTATCGCTGGAGTGCACGCTTCAGCGTGTACAACATGATGCTCTCCTTCGGCGCTAAGTCAAGAAACACTGGAAAAAACGGGATCTAGAAGAATTTCAATTGGCGTGGGTCTTCAGGTAGCGGACGGGTATGACCGGCTTTCAGCGACATGAC
>JADHUC010000253.1 GCA_016784735.1 Pirellulaceae bacterium
TCCGCATTCGTGCTTTGAACTGCGTTACCGAACATGACACCAACCGCAATTGGAAAGACGTATCGCATCGGGGTATTCATCATCTGTTCCTCGTCTCCGAGAGTGTGAAAATCCTAACACAGGCAAGCTGACACTATAGAGGGTCATCATGACGGAGGGATTTCTATTTTGGCTGGTTATAGATTGATGGTTATAGATGAAGAGTTCGAAAGCAAGATGACTGCAGTACACACGGTCTACAATCTCCATCTATAACCACTAATCTATAACCAGCCTTTCCTACTCTGAACCGAACTTCTTCCGTCGTCTTCCCGCCAACAAGCGAGGCTTTTGTCTGGCAACGGATGATATTCTCTATGGGGCCGAACCCAATTCCTTGAGAATATCCGCAATTTCGGTGGAAGGTAAAACGATGAATTCGTCGGTCGCTGGCTCCAACGAGTAGACGCGCTTGGTAAAATCGAACTGCTGTTCGAGCGCGGCTTCGTCTAGTGCCTGTCCCGCGCCGTTCACACCACCGGCGATCATCAGTTTACGCGGTGCGATCAGCGCCGCAAGATGTTGGATGTCGCCAACGTCGCGCACGACGCCCGGGGCCATGATGCCCAGCCTTTGGTTCTCGTATGGCGTGTCGCTTATGTAGCTGGCCAGCGATCCCACGGTAACGACCTGCTGGATGCGCGAATCCAGCGCCGCGGCGCACAATGCAACCACACCGGCGGGACCAACGCCAATCACGGTCAACTCTCCGGACAACTCGGCGTCCGCGTCCAGAGCGTTCAATGCGGTGCGTAGGTCCAGCACCCATTGGCCCAGCAACGGTCTCCCCAGCCATAGCGACCATTCGGCCGTGTTGTGATCCGGTGCGCGTCCGATCTTGTCGCGGGGATAGGCGTGCTGGCCGGTGGCCCGCAAGCTGAGCGACACAACCGTTCGCCCCGATTGATGCACGGCCATGGCCAGCTCGTTGTCCGCCAGTTCCACCGCCCCCTCCAAACTCAGGACAATCACCGTGCCGGCCCGTTGCGGCGCTTTGCCAACAGTTTGAGTCACAGTCAAACGGATGCCAGGCTCAACTTCGAACTCGATTGTCTGTCTCGGAGACGTACCAGAAGCCCGGCTTTTGGAAAAAGCCGAGCTTCTCTGTGACCCCGGCTTGGGTCCCGTGCCGCCAAGAACATCTTGGTCGAGCCGGCGTTTGAGACCATTGGCCATCTCTCGCCACGCAGCCGCACTGGTTGGTGCGTCAACGGCCTGGAGCAACTTGCCTCCTTCCCGGGCTGCAAACTTAGGAATGGTCATCCAATCATCCGCGCGCGTTTCGCCAGGAAAACAACGCAGCGTTTCCGGATCTTCTGTCGGGATTTCCGGTTCGGGTATCGGCGATCCGTCGCCCTCGCTCTTCAGGTGCCATGTCATCCAGCCGTACATCGCCTCACGCATCGGCTGGTTGTACGCGTGGGGCGATTCGAAAATGGTATGGCGGACGCTCTCTGGCTGGCTGTGCAGACGATAGACCGGTTCGACGAAGGCAAGCGACTTCTTCGCTTCGCCCACGGAAAACTGAAACGCGTCGCGCGTGGCGTTAATTACCATCAGTCCTCTCGGCGCGGTCAGGCTGAGCACGCCCCATTCCTCGGTGAATTCGAGCGCCCCGGGAACCACTTCGCACATGCAGCAGGCGGCGCCCAGATAGGCCTGATAGTTCCCCACGGAACACACAGGAACGACCGCCTTAAATCGCTCGTCCCAAGCGCCGGCATACATCGTTTGGTTGCCGCCGCCGCTCGCTCCGGTGATGCCCAGGCGCGCGCCGTCCACCTCCGGCCGCGTTAGCAGGTAGTCCACGGCACGCCGGTTCTCATAGACCTGCAAACCGCTGAGCGGCCGGCCGATCGGCCAGAGTGTGGCGGCCACCATCTCGCCGTGATATTCTCCGAGCGCCTTGCCGAGCCCTCGTTCGCCCGCGCCAAAAGCGTCCACCGCCAGCACGAAGAACCCAAGTTTGGCCAGACCGTGGCAACGCGCCGCCACGTTGGGATCTTGCTTTGCACCGCGCCAGTGGCCATGAACGCACAACACCGCCGGCAGTTTCCCTGGCCGATCGGGCACGTATGCATTTGCCGTCATCCACACATCGGGCATGGTTTGAAAAACGACCTTTTCAATGCGGTAGCCATCGCGCTGAAGTTCCCCCAGACGTTTCGGATTCAGCGGGCAAGGCTTTTCCGGGAATCCGCCCCAGGCCTTCAACAATTGCTTTCGAATCGCCCCCCGCCGATTCCGCCAGTCGTCCAGCGAAGCGGGCGCTTCATCCCGCGCGTGCAACTCGGCTGCGCGGGACTTGATGAAATCAAGGAACGTCTTCTCCGGCTCGGCCGCCGTGGCAGTCTCGATTGCCATGGCGACAATCAGACATCCGATAAATCGGGGAGAAAGGAGGTGCGATGAATTCATCATTCTGGATACTCCTTGTCGGCAGGATCTTAGTGGGGGCATTTCCATACCATCCAGCAGGGCGCGCAGCCATGAGCGTGACATTTGCCTAAGAAACATTGAACACTTCTGCGGAGGCTGCGCCAAGCGCGAGGGTACTATCGCGGCAACAGCACGGTAGAATAGAACCACACGGTTGTCGAAGTACGACGACGTGGGATGCGGCGGAACCGCCGAAGATAACTCACGCAAAACAGAAGGGAACGACTATGCACATTGCGAGATTGCTGACGTCAGGGTTCCAGAGATTCCTTTTGGTCTTCACGCTGGCCGTGTCGGCCGGAACGGTGGCTCCGGCCGATATCGAAGCACGCGACTACGGCAAGGTCGAACTGATTCGCGACACATGGGGTGTTCCTCATGTTTTTGCCGAGACCGATGCGGGCGCGATGTATGGACTGGGCTATGCAAATGCCGAGGATCGTGGCTTTCAGATGCACTATACGCTGCGCATCATTCAGGGTCGGCTGGCCGAAGTAATCGGTGACGTGAAGAAGATTCGCCGAAACGAGACGGCCGTACAAAGCGACCGCAAGATGCGAACCTTCGGCTTTGATCGCGCAGCCGACGAGCGAGTCAAGCAGTTGGATGATGAATCGGTCGCGCTGCTGGCAGCGTTTTCAGACGGAGTCAACGATTACTTCGATCAGCACCGCGACGACTTGCCAGAGCTTTTCGGCAAAGTGGGTCTGGAGCCGGAGCCTTGGACGCCCGCCGATTGCATCCTGTCGTGGTGGCATCTGGCCCAGTTTTTCGCTACTGACGGAACACGGGACCTGATGCACTACCGCAACCTGGCTCAGGGGGGCGGGCGTCGACGACCGATACCGCCGTTTCGCGGAGGCGACCGCGGTGGTCCGCAGCGTCCTTTGGCTCCCGCGGATCTCACGCCTATACCACAAGACGAGTCCACCGCCGTTGTCGGACGAGAGGACGTGACCGACCAATGGCTTCGCCAGACCCATGCATTCCTCAGCGAACACGGCCACAAGTCGCCGAAGCCGGGTCCAGCCAAGGGAAACGAGAGCGGCCCGAAGTTCAGCCACGCGTGGGTTGTCGGCGGCAAGATGAGCGGCACGGGTGCGGCTGTGCTGGTCAGTATGCCGCAAACGCCCGTGACCAACCCTTCGCTGATGTATGAATTTCACATCCACGGAAACACGTTCGACGCCCGCGGCATCGGCGTGCCCGGTTCGCCTGTCATCCTTATCGGCTGGAACAAGCACGTTGCCTGGGGGATGACGGCGATGGGAGCTGACCAGGCGGATCTGTTCCGGCTGAAGACTGACGACGAGCATCCGGACCAGTACGAGTTCGATGGTCAGTGGCGTCCAATCGAACAGATTCGCGAAGAGATCAACGTCAAAGGCGGTCGCACGAATTCGCTGGTCGTTCGGCAAACGCACTTTGGCCCGATCGTAAACGAGTTCGCCTTTTCGCGCCCCGGTGACCCACCGGTGGCGCTAAAGCGAGTCCCCATATGCGACACGGATCGTGACACAATCCAAGGTTCGTTGGCGATGATGCGAGCATGTGCCGTCAAGGACTTCCTCGCGGCGTTAGACGGATGGCGTTTTCCTACGGCCAATGTCGTTTTCGGCGATACCGAAGGGAACATCGGCTATTCGACTATCGGTGCGCTGCCCCTCAGATCGTCCCAAGCACTGGAGGTCGGCGGCGCGGCCCACGATGGATCGGCCGCGCGATTCGACTGGCAAACGGTCATCCCGCAGAAGCTAGTGCCGCACGTGATCAATCCTCAGGAAGGGTACCTGTTCAGCGGCAACCATCGCCCCGTGGGTTCGTTCTACCCCATCGCGCTAGGCATCCGCACTGGTTCGATGGGCGACAGCTTGCGTTCCTGGCGACTGCGGCAACTGCTGGAAGGCAAGACGTCGATGAATCCACAAGAAGTACACGACATGTTCACCGATTCGACTAACCCGGCACGTCAGGCAATCGCCCAGATCGGCTATCACCTTCGCGACGTGCTGAAGCGGGATCTTTCGGAGTCGGCCCAATTGGCTCTGAAGCATTTGGATGACTGGTACGCCAAAGGGGCACCATCGCGACTGGACGTGCCGGGCGCCGAACTGGCAATCCACATCAACACGCTCTTCCGTCTCGTATCGACGAATCTGACGGCGGTCTACGGTGGAGGCGAATCGGGACTGAGCCATTTCCTGAAGACGGTGGGGAAACGGTTGGACGCCGATCCCGCGGCCGACATCACACCGCTGGAGCAGGACTTCGTCGACCGCGCACTGGCGGGCGCGTGGACAACGGCCGAACGAAACTACGGGCCGGATCCCGCGAACTGGCCCGAAGTGGCTCGGCGTCAGGTAACCGAACGCAAGCTCGGCGCGTACGAAAGCCTTGACGGCTTCCCGTCGCTGGAAAAATCTTTGGACATGAGCTATCCCGGCATCGCGTGTACTGACGGAGCCACCGTGTTCTCGCAAGGCGGGCAGGCTTACGTGCAATGGGTGCCCATGGATAATGTAGACGGCGCTCGTTCGCTCCTGCCGCCGGGCCCATCGGAACGCCCCGGCAGCCCAATGCGCGTTGTCAATGTCGACGGCTGGGTCCGCGGCCAGTTGAATCCGGCTCCGCTAAGCAGGAAGGCCGTTGAAGAACTGGCCCAGAGCAGTACGGTCCTCTTGTCCAAAGCGCGTTAGTGGCGTTGACGTTCGGTATCCTGAAACGACTTATCGCAGGGTGGGTCGGGGTTCATCAACCATCGGACGCACTTCGAGCCGCTTCGCGCGCCTTCTGCATGACGCTTTCCAACGTCACGGGGCGGCCGCCTTGGCGTTTGCTTTCGTCGGCCGCCTCCATAAAGGCGAAGATTTCCAACGTCTCTTTCTCGCTGACCGGCGGCTTGCCGGTCTTGAAAAACTTGACGATCTCGACAATCAGTGGCTCGTAGCCGTCGAAACTACCACCGGGCACGATTCCCTTCGTCCCGAACACGGTGGAGCCGTAGCCGCGCCGGCCGTCGCGGATGCCCCGGAAGCTGCCGATCCGGCCGCCTTCCCAGACACCCACGGCCATGTCCGAGCCTTCCGTGTGGATGCGGGTCACCGACACGCAGCCGGTCCCCATGATCGTGAACAGCGGCTCGACGCCATGGATTCCGTACCAGAAGAAGTCCGGATGATGTGGTTCGAGCGAACAGGGTGCATGTTGCTCGCAGCCGATCAGTTCGCCCAGTTTCGGGTCCTCGCGAATGTCGATCGTCCGTTTGGCAAAGCGAAGCGACGAACTGGTAAAGCACGGCACGTTGTGCTCTTTGGCCAGCCGGAAGATCTCGACGGCATCGGCCAGGGTCCCAGCGATCGGCTTGTCGATAAACACCGGTTTGCCCGCGGCGAACACCGGCTTGGCTTCCTCCAGATGCTTCCGCCCGTCGATGCTCAGGACCATCACCACGTCGACTTTCTTGAGTAGCTCGTCGATCGAATCGACAATCTCGACACCCATCTCGCGAATCGGCTCGATACGGCCCGCGAGCAGTTCCACGCTGTGCGGAATATCCGGACTGCCGCCCGGATAGGCGGCTACGACGACCATATCCGCCAACTCGCCCGTGGCCTCCGAGTCATTGATGATCTTCGTCCAAGGCAACGCGTGTGCGTCCAGTCCAATGATACCGGCCTTCAGAGGCAACGACGGCTCGCCAGCCCAAGTGATCGCACAAACGGCCGACGCAAGAAACCATGCAGCGAAAACTGCGGAAACGGAACGAAAACGCATGACGGTCTCCTTCATAGGAATGGATGGTCTGGCACCAGAATACCAAGTCGAATCGGCGACTACACGCGTGAATGACCAGTGTCCAAGTACCAATGCTCTTACTTCTTTTTCATTTCCATGAACTCAACAACGGCTCCGTCGTCGCTTTGGTAGAAGCCGACTATGGCGATCCCGGCTTCGAACGGGGCCAGCAGTTCTTTCATTCCCTTCGACGCCGCTTTGATACTATCTACTTTGTACGCCACGTGAGGCATGTTGCGAACCGGGCCGGTCACCGGACTTTCCGGCTCGAAACGCAGCCACTCGACGTGAAACGGATGGTTCTCGAAATCCGTCACCCACACACGCGTGGCCGGCACGTAGCGTTCACCGGGTTTCTTCTCGGTGGTAATAACTCCGATATGCGAGAAGACCATCTTGCCCGTGTACTCTGGTTCTGCGCTTGACGCTGTGGAGACGCAGCGCACTCCAATAGTCACGAACAACACGATGAAGAAAAGAAGTGTGCTCAAGCGAGGTAACATAGTTATACTCCCATGTGGTTATAGTAAGCATTCTATACAATCATCAAACAAATCCGACCCCGGTAGGTCCCGCTTGCCGAGCGGGACCTGGAACTCCAACAACCCCGAGGTCCCGTCCGGCAGACTCGTCGTTATACACAAATTTGGCGAACGCAGGGTGGGTTAGCAACCTGAGCAGAGCCAGGGATTCACGGAAATCCGTGAAGCGAGGTTGGCTTGTGAAGCAGAATCCACGTTGGTGATCGGAAGTCGTGGCGTTACCTTTACGGCGGACATTCCGGCATGGGAGGCCGGAAGGGATTACTCGTCGTCAAAGGAGTGACGCAATGCAGACGTGGATTGAAGAGGAATTGCAGACGTCGGATTTTAGAGATCAGCGGCTGGATAGGCGGTACGCGGTGCTGATGGATGAGCTGAGTCAAAGGCCTTCGGTGAGCATTCCCAACGCTTGTGGTGGTTGGGCGGAAACGCTCGCCGCGGACGGCGACCCTGGCGATTCGAGCGACGCGTGTGAAGTTGCGTGGCCCCCAGCGGCCGGGCCAAGTCTTCGCGGGCCCACCACTCAGTACCCGGTACTAAGTACTCATATCCCGGTGGGCCCGCGAAGACTTGGCCCACCCTACATTGCGACCCGAGGCAGCGTTGGGAGCATAGAACTCCGCCCCCATCGCCGTCCTGACTGCTTCCTCGGAAGAAGCCCCTAATCGCCAAGGATGGAACGGACCTTCGGCAATACGTTCGCGTCGATACTGGCGTCTGTGTTGTCGGCTTCGACGCCGTCGAACAGGTACCAGTCCTCCCGGTGCTCCACCGAACCGCCGGGCGGCAACTTGGCCAGGGGCCCCAGACCTTCCAACTCCAGCATGGCCGCGTTGGTAAACGTCTCGAACGTGCAGCCGTGGTCGGGATAGACGGCTCCTTCCTGGTACACGTTCTTCTTCACAAACAAATGGCTCCCGCGCAAATAGGCGCCCCAGTTTTGCCTGTTGCTCATGCCGGCCTTCTGAGGCTTCGTGGCCTTCGGGTCCTGTTGGAGGATGATGTACTTGCTGGTAAAGGCCCAGCGCGGATCCTGCAGATTCGTGTAGGACCACAACACCAGGTTACGGACCGGCAGATAAAATCGCTTGTCGATCACCTGGCCGGGGAAGTCCGGAATGTCGGGATGCGGGGAATACGGCTCCTGTGGGAAGATGGCCTTTCCCTCCGGGGCCATGACCGTCAGAGTCCAAGGTGCAACCTCGATCGCCCACAGATTGTGATTCGTCAACTTGTGTACCACCGTCACCTGCGAAGTGGTCGGCGATAGAGTGATCGTCATTTCCTTCTGAACGCCATTGTCGCTTTCGATCGGTTGGACAAGGCGTATGGTGCTGCCCTGCCGAGTGGCTTCCACAGGCTTGCTGTCAGGATGGTAGGACCGGGGCTTGGCCTCGGGTGCCAGCCACAGACGGTGCCCGCCGAACCCCAACCATTCATCCGAGTTGGTCTTGCCCAACTGTTCCTTGTCTTCGAAGAACTCGTTTTCCTTGCCGACGAATCCGTAGCGGATGATCCTCGGTCCGACATCGGTGGTCGCGATCAACTCCACGGTGCCATTTGACAACCGGATGCAATTCGGCCAACCACCGTAGGCGACTTTCTCCGTCTTCGTCCCCCGCTCTGCCGCGAACAGGCAGACAGAAGCTGTCACTAACAGAAGAAACAGCCCAAAAGTCCTTAATCCCACAGGCAAAAGTGAAATGCTTCGTTTCACGGTGATCCTCCTCGATGAGTCCATCAGTTTCGATATTCACGGCTGAACGGTACAGGGCGAATTTTCGTCCACGTAGATGCTGATGTCAACATTCCCGTTGTCGGCAACAGTGCCGGATTGAAATCCGGAGAACTTTGCCAATGCTTCAACAAAGGCCCACTATTTACGTGCCGACATTGATACAATTGGATGTATAGTGGTTCGAGGTGCGCGAAGCAAGTACGGGCAAAAGGGGGAAGACAAATGTTCCGAAAACTCGCTATCGCAGTTGTCGCTATTGTCGTGGTGTATGGTGAAGTCACGACTCGCGACGTGGAAGCGCAGCGACCAAAGAGGCCGCCACTTGGTGACACTATCAAGAAGCGGCTCGAAGCCGAACGGAAACGGCGTGAGAGCGAAGAAAGTGCGACGGAAGCGGGACAGGATAGCCGGCTGGATGATCTGCGCAAAGCCATGAAGAAGCGCATCCAGGAACGAAGCGGCGATCCACAAGAAAAGCCCAGCCGCATGGACGACTTTCGGGAGGCTGTGAAGAGACATCTTGCCGAGAAAGACATCGAGCCACAGGGCGAGGCGACTACCCGCCGGATCGACTCGGGCAGGGTCGCCGGTGAAATCGGAGCCGACGGGCTGCGCGAGCTGAAGAAACACGGTTTTGTACTCCGCGGCCACGACGCAAACGTACCAGACATCGGGCGTCCTGGCCAAGTCGTCATACCCGACGGCCCGATTGACTTCAGCGAACGATTTGACGTGATCAAGCCGATTCTTGCCGATGTACCCGACGATCAGTTTGGTGGCAGAGTGAAGATCGAGACATACCGATTCCGCCACGTAGTGCTGATCAAGGTGACCAATTTGCGAACCGGCAGAGTGACCTGGATTGTACGCCGTCGAGGATCGCTGTTCGGTTCAATCCTGGCAGTCGTCAGCCGAGATGCCAAGAACTTGGACGGCAAGCTCGACGGCATCAAGGGAGGCGGACCATGGAAGACGTTTCTACAGTTGGACAAGCTGGCCGCCCTTGACATTCCGTCGGCCGACGTCCCAACGGAAGAGGAAGTTCCCGTAGAGACGCAAACGCAATTGGCCGAAACGCTCAAGCGGTTTGAACAGGTTCGCAGCAATCCCGAGTACACGAGAATCACGAATCTGCCCGAGTTCCAGTCGACCTACAAGAATCTAAAGACGCTGACGGATAGCGGCGGAGCGAGTGCCAAGCCGACGGAACTGCCAGCCGCCGGTGTTCCGAGCAAGTTCAAGGATATCAAGGTCGAGCACAAGGACGTGAAGACGGGGCACAAGGATGTGAAGCCAGAGCACAAAGATATGAAGCCAGGGCACAAGGACGTGAAACCGGAACACAAGGACGTGAAACCAGGGATCAAGGTCGAACTCAATTTCGAGGAGAACAAACCTGGCATCTAAGGAGGCATCGAAGGCACCGGGCCGAAGAAAGCTGCGACGGCCGTGGGACGCAGCATCTGCCCGGCGGTTGCTCCATGATTTTACCCACAGATTATTTTGCTTGTCTTCTTCGTGCAAAATAATTGTCGGGCAAAATCATTGGGATTCCACCTGCGGGGAAGTGATTGGGCATCCACCCACCCAAGGTCGAATGGTGCGAGGTTAAGCAGGTTTCTGTATGAATGGCGTGCCTCCTCCCACCGCGGAGCTCGACTCCGTGGAGGAGTGTTCACAACCAGAACACGGCATCGGTTCGCACTGCGTCACCACGCTGCTTGTCAGCGTGGAACGGTGTTTCCAAAGCGTATTCATGGAAACATCGCTCGACGGAGGCAAGCTCCGCCGTGGCGTCAGGATATGATTGAGTCGCGTTCTGGTTGTGAACATCGCTCGACGGGGGCAAGCCCCGACGTGGCAGGAAATCGCTCCGGCAGTCCCTAATCTCGCACCATTCCACCCAAAGTCGGTGCGTAACTGCGAGCGTCCCGAAGGCATTACCCAGGAATCATCTGCAACGTCTGAGTCTACTGTGTGGCCTCCACCTCGACTGCGCTCAAAATCGGGGCGGTGGTGTCGGTCAACTCCTCTGCCTTTGGCACAATCTCGACGGTCAACTGATCGGCGGCCTGGATGTTGCGGAACTCCCTGACGAGCGCGTTTCGTGAACCACCTGCTTCCTTCACGACGTCGAAGTCCTCCAATACGGTTTCGCCCTGGATCTTCACGTCGAACAGCCGCTGGCCGGCCGGAATGTCGTCCATTTCGGCGAAATGCAGCCGAACCGTGTGTGGCCTTGTGGGTATTCCTGAGCTGGAACGGAAATCCATCGCCTGGAAACCGCTAGTCGGACGGGTGGCCAGGACTCCGTGGCTGGTTAGGTTCAGCAGCAACCGGTCCTTCCTGAGCCCGGCGTCGGCGAGCGTCTTCCAAGGAATCGCCATTTCGACGGTCAAGGCCGACCGGTCCGCGTGGGCGGCAACCGCACAGGGCCCCTGCCAAGTGGGATCCTCCGTGCTTCTTCCCAGCGGCGTCTCCTGCAAAGCATAAGGATAAGGGAGTTCTGCACGCACCCGTTTCTCGCCATCCGCCCCGCTGCCGCGTTTGAATTCCATCGGCGGCGTCGCGGCGTCCGCCAGTTGGACGCGATGATAAGCGTTTCGGTTGCTCAAGGGTTGGCTGCCCGGATGCCAGGCGGCCTGAAACACGTCGTCGGGGCCGTCACTGTCGTTGAAGTGAATCTGGAGGCCAATTTCAGTGCCGGCGCGAGGGCTGAACTGCAGATTCCTCCACGGCAACAGTGCCTCGACGACGTACCCGTCATCGGTTTTTCGGGCAGCCGCCTCGACTTTCAACCTCGCAGTGACTGGTATGCTTCGTCGATCCCAGAAGTAGGTTCTCAATTCCGGATGCGCCGGGTCCGCGCCCGTTCCCAAGGCCAGGCGAAACACCGGCCTGCCACCTCTTCCACGAGTCATGTAGATCTCAATGGAATCTCCCTGTGGAAGCTGACGCGGGCTTTCTGCCTCGACAATCGACTGATCGCGGACGTTGGCCACCAGCAGCATCCCTCGATCGTTCCAGCCCAGTCGGAAGCTCGGATCGAAATCATCCGGCCGGCGCATGGTTCCGTCACGACTAACCATGGATCGCATGTGGAATCCGTGATTTTGCCAGTCGTCGGCGTTGCCGTCGATCGTTACGGAGTCGACGCGCGGAACTTGGAACACCGGAAATGAAGGCACATAGCGCCACAAGCCATCGTACTGCGCACCGGACGCCGCGGCCCCCAGATGAATGCATCGCGCTGCGGCCGAGTCGCTCAAGAAGACCTCGAATGCATCATCGTCCCACACGGCGGCGTCCTTGCCGCTGGTCGTCGCCTTCCAGGGTACGGCTTGTCCGCGTCGGTCGATTTCCGCAGGGCGGCTGTAGCCGATAAAGAGGTTGTCGGCATCGTGGCGAACGAGCACCGTGCTTTTCTCTTCACCAGCAGCCAACGGAAAACTCCCATCCCAGCAGGGTTCGTCCAGTCGGCCGTCTATCTTCGGTGCTTGACGCGCCGCGACCGAGACGATCGGACGCAGGCATTCCACATTCAGCACCGCCTTGCGCAGGCCGCGAACGCCACTGGCATACAGCCACGGCCGATCGGTGCCCGAGACGTTCACGCGATCGGCGTTCTGGCGGTAGGGCCCAAAGCCCTCCTCGACCTCGATCTCGCACGGCGTCGAAAGGCGCATGGCCGGGCCCAACTCCGGCTCGTCGTCATACGGCCTGGGATAGCCGAGCCACAGCAGTCGTTTGTCGTCGCGCCGATCGCCGGGTGCTCCCAGGTTCAACGCGAGACTTCGTGCCGTCCCATGGACCGGTGCGTCATAGAAAACGGCCCAATCCTCGTTCTTGCGTTTCGACGCGGGTGCCATCGCGAGCGATGTCTGGAAGCTGTAGGAGCATGAGCAGGTCGCACTGCCCTCGGACGAGATCAATAGCCCCATGGCCGGTAGGAGCGTCACGCCGCAGCCGGGCCGAATGCCGCCAAAGTTCCGCATGCCGCTGTCGTCCTCCAGGTCGTACATGCCAATGGTTGCCGAACGGAGGAACTGCATCGTGGCCGAGGAGATCTCGCCGCCGCAGCCGTGTCCACGCCGGTAAGCAATCGTACTGGCCGCATCAGTCAGCGGATGCGTACGTCCCAGCAACTCCGGGTCCGCAGGATATCGCCTTGGCAACCGTCCTGGTCCACGGGCCACTTCCGGCAGATCTTCCAGAGGTGCAACATCCACGCGGAGACTTGCGGCATCGGGAGCCGCTTCACCGAGAGAGAACACCGCCCAACCGTTGCTGGTCGCCCCTGAGTGTAGAGTGCAGAATTTGCGTGCTTGAACGACGGCCTGATCCTGATCGGCGGCGTTCAGCGCACAAGCGAAGGCAAAGTCCAGCGGTCTCTGACCTACGAGTTGTTCGATTTCCTTCCACGGGATTTGTACCGTAATCCGAGTCCCGTCGGGAGAGGACTGGCTGGCAGACGTGACGTTCGGATGGGCCGGACCATTTCCCGGTCGCCACGTCGCGGTCGTGGCATCAACGATCGCATGAAACGTGCCGCGACCGTACAGCCCGTATCGTTTCGTGGCCGGACGGAAGTCGAAATACAACTCCCACGAATCGCGAGGCGTCACATCGGCGTCTCGCGTGAGGAGCGTCAGTTCCAGAGCAGCAGGCGTGTTTCGTAGCGTCACTTCGCCCGAGCGGTCTCCGTCCACAGCCACTTCGATCGTCTGTGGCTTGACCAGCGAAAATCGTTCGGGATCAGGCTGGTTGCTGTATGTCTTCACAAGATCGCCCGTTCGCGCATCCAACTGCACGCAGACAGCGTTCTTGTCCTTCCCGATGGTCACGTAAACGTTGTCATCATCGGCCGCCACGGGATATCGAGCCGGGAACAGCCCGGGAAGCTCTCGTGCCCACAATTGACACCCGTTGTAAGCATCCACGACGACTATGTGTCTTTCGCCAAGCACGAAATACCGTCCGGCCGCCGGAACAGGTGTCGAGGCGCGCCAATGCCGGGCTACCATTCTGTCCGGCCCTGGCCCGCCAAACCACAGGAGTTCCAACGGCCACTTGAGTCGATGGTCCGACGTGACCTCGGAATCCCAGTCGAACGCGCCTGGCAGCTTGCCGCGGACGACCACCAGCGACTCGCGCCACGGCTGAACCTCGCCCGGCGGCACATCTGCCTCGCCCAGCAGGCGTTCGGCATTCGCTCGCGGCACATCAACAAAGCACAATATTCCACCGCAAGGTCGCAACACCCGATACAACTCTTCGCCGGATACGCGATCGGAACCATCCATCGCCACAGCAACATTGGCGAAATGCATCGGCAACGCAGTCAGGCTGGGCCCTTCGCTGTGCTGCACAACCACACGAGTGCCGTAGAGCGACGTGCTGCGGACAAGACGTTCGCGTTCGGCGGTCACGATCGACGGATCGGCCAGCAGGCTGATCACGTGCAGTTCGGTTCGGCTCGCCAGATCCTCGGCGAACCGAGCATCGCGACCGCCCACCACCAAGGCATACCCTCTCGTGATCCGTTCGCGTTTGACCAGATCAACCACGTCGGTCGCCGTACCGCCCGTCGGTGATGGACTGGGCTTCGCAGAGCCTCGTCCCACGCGTCGAGGCGCCACGGCCGGCTGGCCTTCCTCGTGATGCTCGAACGCCAACAGCGTGCCTCGATTCGTCGCCACGACCAATCGGCCGTCACTGGCGGCAATACCACGGACCTGGCCTTCCACGTCCGCCTGCCAGACTTCTTTCCCAGCGTCAACGTCGATTGCCGCAATCGACCCGGCACCACCGACAAGCAGCGTCCGTCCGGCAAGGGCCAACGAGTAAGCACGTTTGAATGGGACGGTCCAGCGCACGGCACCCGTGGTTTGCTTGGCGGCACGCCACTTGTTCAGGTCGATAGCTTCGACGGCGTCCTTGCTTGCGGCGTAGAGCGTGTCGGCCGCAACCAGCACTAGATGACGTCCAGGCAGGCTGGTTACCGATTTTCCTGAGCCAAGGCCATGGGCAATCATACCGTCGCCCGATCGCGGTCCGGACTCGCCCAATTCAACGGGAGCGTCGGCGTTGCCACCATGCGCCGGGTTAAACAAAAGGTTGTCGGCGATCGTTGCCCAGCAGCCTCCGTTGTGTTTGTTGGCTCCCGGCCGCCAGTATGTCAAACGCCCATCGCGCCGATCGTATGCCGCCGGGACCGACCTGCCGGTTGGCACCAGAAGAAGATCCTCGGATGCAAGCAGGTAGCCCTGCGGCGCGACCCCGCCGAGCGAGAACGCTCGCCGATGCGGATATTCCAGGGACGTGCAGCCGCTAGTGTCGTTGCACCAGAGCTGCTTTCCCGTCCGGCGGTCGACCGCGTAGACGTAGATCCCTTCTGCGGGCCACATCCCCGCTGTGACGAATACAACATCACCGTCCACCAGCACACCGCTGCGGCACGGCCAGCGGGAGATCAGACGTCCGTTTCCCAGAAGCCGCCGGTCGTTCGGTGCCGCCAGGAACTTCCACACGAGACTCCCGCTGCCAGCGTCCAGACAGTACAGGAAGCCATCGTCTGACGCCACGTAGCATGTGCCGTCCACAACGTGCGGAGCGAAACGGACGGGGCCAGCCGTCGTGAACTGCCATCGCAATTCGCCGGTCGCTGCGTCTAGTGCTCGAACCGTGTCGTCCGCCGACGAACCGAAGATGACGAGCCCCTGTGCAATGACCGGCTGCGGTGCGTAATCGAAATCGATTCGGTGCAATTCCCGCCCCGGTTCGGGCCACGCGGGCTTGGGCGCCTGCGCCGGTTCGTATACCCACGTATTCGCAAGCGGCATCGCAATTCTCTCGCCGGAGACCCCTGACCGCCTGGCATCATTTTGGTAACACGGCCAGTCCGTCGCGCCGCCCGGTGACGCCATCGAGCAGTTGATCAGCAGCAAACATGCCAGAAGGCGAAATGGATCAATCGTTTTGCCTGCAATAACGTTCATGCGAACAACCTCCGCTTTGAAGCAACTTTTTCGAGGGTAGTATGTTGGCTGCGTTGGAGTTCACGCTTTAGCGTGCTCTTTCCATTCCCAACACCGGAAGACACGCTAAAGCGTGAACTCCAACGGCCCTCGTCCACGGCTGAGGCGATGCGAAACGGACAACACAGCCATCCCTAATCGGGCCGGCAATCCTCTGGAACGCGACCGGTTACCAGAATATCTTATGGAGATCCATCGCTACCTGCCACCTAATTGCCACGAAAACAGGGTGGAGCGGCCGGGACAGATCGATGCATTTTGGAGGCGGTTAACATGAAATGGAAGACAGACCTTGCTGGCCAGAACGCTTCTCATTCCGCGCGGCAGTCTACTGGCCCGCTCGCGGTGGTCTTCGTGCTAGCCATCTTGTGCGTGGGAGCTTCGGCAGACGGTGAGTCGGCGAAACAGGCTGCCGTCAACGTCTGGGCGACGGGCGACTGTGTGCGAGTGAATCCCGAAACCGGCCGCTACTTGGAAGATCGTCCGGATATTCATGCGGACTACCCAAGCGGCGATTATCGAAAGAGCAGCGCGATTTGGAATGCCGGCGAGCGACGCGTTAGGCTTCACGCGGCTCGTAACGAGTTTGTGGCGTTTCAAATTGTCGTCGAGAGCGACAAGCCCGTCTCGGGAGTCGATGTGCGATTGGACGCACTGCGCGGGCCCGCCGCCGGCGTTATTTCCGGCGAAAATATGGCTTTGTTCAAGGCGTGGTATCTGCACGTGACGCAACCTTCCAGCGGATACAGCAAACTGTCGCTGGGACCCGCGTGGTATCCGGACGCTTTGATACCCGCGCCGAAAGGAAATCGCATTCAGTTTGATATTCCGGGCAAGAACAATGGGATCGGAGCAAGTCAACGCAATCAGTCGCTCTGGATTGATGTCTACGTTCCACGGGACCGTGATGCCGCCCCGCCCGGAGAATATCGTGGCGACTTGGTGGTCGCCTGGCCGGGCGGACAGACGGTGATTGGCGTCGAGTTGCTGGTTTGGGATTTCGCATTGCCCGACAGAATCAACTGCCGCGGTGACATCTGGAATGGAAGTCTCCGAAGAATGACTTCAGGAATGGAGCTGGAGTACTACCAGATGGCTCGGCGGCATCGGTTCCTGCCAGGCGTGGCCGGTTACCGGCCGAAGGTGACGGTGCGCGGTAGTGATGTGACCATCGACTGGACCGAATACGACGCGAGGTTGGGGAAGTACTTCGATGGATCGGCTTTCACGGGGACGCATGGTTTTTGGGGACCGGGACAAGGGGTTCCAATCGACCATATTCTGCTTCCTTTCAATGTCGGCTGGCCCGTTCCGATTCCGGAGACGGACGGGCGGGAAAAGGCCGAGGCTGTTTGGGTCGAGACGGCTCGGCAGTTCAAAGCTCACTTCGACGCCGATCCGATGTGGCGCAAAGTGAAGAAAGTCGTATTCATCGGCGCGCTCGATGAATCCTACGACGAGAACGCCTACCGAAAAATGATCTACTACTGTGACCTCCTGCGCCGAGCCGTCGGGAAGGACTGGTTTCAATACCGAATCGACGGCGGATACAGTCGCGAGGCCATGGAGACGCTCGAAGATCATGTCGACCTTTGGGTCTGCCACACGATCGGCTTTGACGAAAGCAAGATGAACTATTTTCGTCAACGGGGAATCGAGACATGGTTTTACGGTCCAATGATCTACGAGCGATGGGGCAACTCGGCGTGTGGCTCGAATACCTTCACGGATTTGGATCTGTTCACTTGCCGAGGCATTGGCTGGGCGGCGTGGAAACACAAATGCGGCTACTGCGAATGGGAATTCGACGCCTTTTACGACGAAAAAAGCCGCACGTTTCAACCGGAGAAGGCCGGAGACCGAGCCTGGAAAGAAGCCATCAACTGCCGGTATGGCAAAGGCGAATACAACGGGTCGGGGCTGCTCGTCTACCGCGGCCAGCCAATGGGCCTCGCGCATCCGGCCCCCAGCATTCGCCTGAAGGCGCACCGCCGAGGTTTCCAGGACTACGAGTATTTTCGACTGGTCGAGCGCACGGGGCGGAGCGAGCAGGCAGATCGCTTCGCCACTTCCATCGTCCACGCCGTACCATTCGGCAGGGCTTCGATCGGCAATACCGAGATTTGGAGCAATAATCCGGAAAAATGGGATGCCGTGCGGATCGAAATGGGTAGACTGTTGAATTCGACTTGGCCTCGGGGCATTCCTGCTGAGTGAGAGAATCCATCCGACGGAGAGACAGAATGAGACGTTCGTATCCTTGGTTTGTTGTTGTATTTGTCGCCTTGACGCTGGCAATCAGTTCATCGCACGCTGCCGACTGGCCCACGTATCGAGCCGATGCGGCACGTAGCGGCTATACTGCCGATCCTTTGCCGGAGAACTTGGAAGTTCGATGGGTCTACCGGAATCGAACCGCGCCAACGCCGGCTTGGCCCAGTTCGTCGCGTATCACGTTCGATTTTGCCTATCAGCCGATCATTGTCGGCGACACCGTGATCTTCGGCAGTTCGGCGGAAGACAAAGTCGTCGCTGTTGACGCGGGTAGCGGAGAACTGCGTTGGACCTTCTTCACGGGCGGCCCGGTTCGTTTCGCACCGGCGGCGTGGCAGGATCGACTGTTCGTGGCCAGCGACGACGGACACGTTTACGCCATAAGAGTAAATGACGGTACGCTCCTGTGGAAACATCGCGGCGGGCCAAACGAGAGAATGTGTTTGGGCAACGAACGCATGATCTCGCGATGGCCGGCACGTGGCGGGCCCGTCGTGATGGACGACACGGTCTACTACGCTGCGGGGATTTGGCCAAGCGATGGTGTCTACCTGCACGCATTGAAT
>JADHUC010000254.1 GCA_016784735.1 Pirellulaceae bacterium
TGCGTTTCATGGGGGCGGTGCGACGGTGAAGGTGGAAGGGGCGGCCCCTTTTGTCGAGCCCGAGCGGAGGTTGAGTGGTCCCGATTTTCATGCACGTTTCTCGGCTGAACTGGTTCCCTTTCTCCTGCGCGTTACCACCTGTTTCAGAAAAAGCAGATAGACCTCCTCGACCCCATCGTTGCCCTTTCCGAACTCGGCAAGTCCTGCATGGTGGTCGTAAACGAACCGGGTGTCACTCTTGATCGTCTCCGTGTCGAACCGATAATGATGCAGATTGAATGTGCCACCTTTCAGACTGCCTTTGAGGACGGCCATTACGCCAAATGTTGTCTGGACGCCGATCACAGGAACGCCGATCACCTCGGTTCGTTCTGGCATGTCCTTGTTGCGAACCGGTATGGCAATGACCACTAGATCGGCCTTCTCCAGCATGGCTTGATAACCGATGTCCTTGAAAGTTCTCGCTTCCGAGACGCTGGCGAAGACTAGGACAAGTCCGAGGATCGCTAGAGCTACAGTAGGCTTCATTCGTATTCTCCCTACGCTGGGCTCGCATTCATGCAGTTTGGTTTGCACCACCCTTGAATGCATTGTACCATTCAGACCGAACTTGAAGCACTGATTCTCCCGCCAAAACAGCCTTGAACTCGGACCACCCGACGCTAAGCTAACCCAAAAGATACCGTTTTGAAAATGAACGTTCAGGGGATACCACTTGAAAAAGCCGTTTGACCCAATGAAAACAAGGGTCAAATGGCGTTTTCAGGGGTAGCTTCCGCCCCCCTCGTCACATTTCTAACGTGCCTTGGCACGATGGAATCGTGCCCCACACTCGGCCACGGGGCAAAGATGACCCCACGCCCATCAATACGCCTCCGGACGGTCGCATTCGCGGCGCCGATGCGCTAGAATCTGTTCGATCTTGCGGGCCGAGATTCCCGATTCGACGCCCGTCTCGCCTGCCTTCATTCACCAGGAGTCCCTGTCATGCGCCCGACGCTCGCTACGATCGCCGTTTTGATGCTGTGTGTTTCAACCGTTTCAGCCGACCAGCCCGGTGCTTCGCCGAAGAAGATCCAGATTGGCGAGGAACTCGACCGCGCGTTGATCGCCCGGTCGCTCGGTGACGGTAAGGTGTACGTTGGGTGGCGGCTGCTCGAATCCGATCCGAAGGACATCGCGTTCAACGTATATCGCCGTACCGGGCAGGCGGAACCGGTCAAGCTGAACGACAAGCCGATCAAAGAAACGACCGACTTCGTAGATGCCACGGCGGGAGCGGAATCCGAGCACACTTGGCTTGTGCAGGCGATCGTCGAAGGAAAAGAGGGCGCGATCGAGGCGAGTTGTCAACATGCCACGGCTAGGCCGAGCGCAAAACCAGCCCCCTACATCGGGATCCGGCTGGGCGGCGACCACACGTTCCAGAAGGCCGGCATCGCCGACTTGGATGGCGACAGCCATTACGACTTCGTGATCAAGCGGCCAAACGCCAATGTCGATCCGTACATCAACTACTGGAAGCCGAGCACGGACACCTTCAAGCTTGAAGCTTACAGCCACGACGGCGGGTTGCTGTGGCGGCACGATCTGGGCTGGTCTATCGAGCGGGGCATCTGGTATTCGCCTTACGTGGTCTACGATCTGGACGGCGACGGATGCGCCGAGGTGGCCGTGAAGACCGGCGAAGGAGATCCTCGCGACGAGGACGGCCGAGTGCAATCGGGGCCCGAGTACCTGACGCTCCTGGATGGCCGATCGGGCAAACCGATCACACAAATCGACTGGCCGTCGCGAGATTTGTTCAAGGACACCTCGCGGCCCTACAACTATGCCTCGCGCAACCAATTGGGCGTGGCCTACCTGGACGGCAAGACGCCGCATCTACTGGTCGAACGCGGCACGTACAACGTGATCGTGCTGGTCGCCTACCGGCTGACTGACGGCAAGCTTGAAGAAGTCTGGCGGTGGGATAACCGCAAGGAGGACCGCAACTACAGCGGCCAGGGCGCCCACTGGCTGCACTCGGCCGATGTCGACGCCGATGGCCGGCAGGAGGTCATTATCGGCTCGGCCGTGATCGATGACGACGGCACGGCATTGTGGTCGACCGGCTTGGGTCATCCCGACCATCTGTACGTCAGCGATATCGACCCCACGCGGCCCGGGCTGGAAATCTACTATGGCATGGAAACGCGGCAGAAGGAACGCAACGGCATGTGCCTGGTCGACGCGGCCACGGGCGAGATCCTTTGGGGCCACGAGGGCTACACTCGCCACGTACACAGCCGCGGAATGTGCAGCGATATCGACAGCCGCCATCCCGGCAGCGAGTGCTACAGCGCCGATACGGATTCGAGTAAGAAGTTTGCCTGGTCGCGTCTGAGGACTGCGAAGGGCAAAGTGATCAGCGAGGAGGACATCGGAGGATTCGGCACGCACGTCGTTCACTGGGACGCTGACGTCCAGCGAGAAGTGCTGCTTCGGGGCCGGATCTTCAACTACGAAGATCCCAGTGGCCAGAATATCGAGCCTCGTATCGAAGGCAGCGTGATTACAGTGATCGACCTAATGGGCGACTGGCGCGAAGAGATCGTCACCAGCGTGCCAGGCGAACTGCGGATCTACACGACCACGATCCCGGCCACCGACCGCCGCACGTGCCTGATGCAAGATCCCATCTACCGCATGGACGTAGCCCACGGAACGATGGGCTACCACAAGGTACCCATGCTCAGCTACGACGTGGCATCGCAGAAGAAATAGGGCAAGCGGCACGAGGAAATGGAGACTACAACGAATATGTCTTCATCTATAACCACCAATCTATAACCAAGCTCCAAAGCGACCAAGTGGCGTGGGCACCATGCGCGCGTGCGTCAGGCTTCTTCGATACGAACCGTGGCGCCGTCCGGCACGGCGGTCAATGCTGTGACGTCGTCCACAACGTGACCGATGGGATTCACTGCGCTCGCGGCACGCGGTGCGTCGCCGTCGGATGCGGGCGTTGGGCCAAAGAAGATGCAAAACGCAGTGCCCGGCGGCCAGTAGGCGAGTTCGCCTACTGTCATGTCGGCACGAGCGTCGGGGGCGGCTTTCTCTTTGACGGGGATCGAGAAATAGATCTCCTCGCCCCACCGGCTCCCGGACGCTTCGATCGGCAGCGCCGCCAGAATCGCCGACGACGACGGTGAATCGTTCAATTCCGCCGCCAGCGTCACATTTCCGGCTGTAATCCGAATTGACTGTCCCATCGTTTTCTCCTATTGGGCGAGCGGCGGTTGGTTTCGTACCGTGGCGTAAGCTTCCAGCTTGCGAATCTGCTCGGAAAGGCAAGCTGGAAGCTCGCCCCACGGGTAAATCCTCATCTGCCGCTCACTTTGGGCTATTCCGTGCTGGATTCCTCGCGAATCTGAATGGCGAGACTGACGACATCGCCCAACGCGTCTTTCTGCAGCACGCGGGCACGCAATTCGTGACGTCCGGCCTGTTCGATAGAGACCGGATCGGCGTACGCGGGCGAATCCGACGTGGGGTCCTGCCCGTCTAGTGTGTAAACGATCGTCGTGTCAGCTCCACCTGCGTCCAGGGTGATCTTGACCGCCCCGATATAATCGTCGCTTTGCGGCGCATTCTTGCCTTCGACCGTAACGAGCGGGATCGGCGCTGCCTGCTGCACCGGCGAGGTGCATGTTGCGCGAGGTCGACTGTCCGGGGCGTCCATCGCCGTGGACGCGCCGGTCAGCGCCAGGCCGATCAGAACCTCGTCCGCCATACCGTGACGAATCGCTCCGATTTGCTCCCACTGCTTGCCGTCGGGCGAGACATATCCGGCGCACCATCCGCCGCGACGGATTGACCGTAGATACAGCGGGCCAGCATCGTACTGTTCTCCACCATTGCGTGCCTTGGTCGACCAGGCGTTCCAACTGTTCCGGCTCTGAAACTGCGCTGACCAGGACTTGCTATCGTCCTCGGTTCTGAACGCATGAGTAGACGCATATCTCGCTCGTTCGTGCAATTGCTCGCGGATCATCAGGCTGATACCGGCATCGCGACTCGTCGTGCCGGGAATGAGATCTTCCACGCGGCAGACCCAGTCGATGTCTCCCGACACTTTGCGATAGGCGAACATGCCGTCAGGTGACCGGCCGCCGCTACTGCCGGCCACGCCTGTCAAGTGAAACGTCTCGTCGGTGAATTCCACGGTTCCCGCCTGTGACGGTGTTCCAATGGTTGTCGCATGCCAGCCGTCCGGCAATTCGGGTGACTCCTGGCTGACGATGACCTTGACGCGTTTGCCTGTGTAGCCTCCTGTGCCATCCGAGAATATCAAGTGGACGGGGCGCACGCCGCCGGCATCGTTCGCCGGGACATCGAAACTGAATTGCCCATCCTGAATCACGCCCGCTTCGCCGGGGCGACGGTAAATGGTAACGGGATAGCCTTCAGGATCTTCTGTCTTTAGCGACATCCGAATGGTGTCGCCCGGCCGCGCCCAGATCGTATCGCCCGCCATGCCCGGATCGACAATCGGGCGTTTGTTCTTTGTCACCTCGTAGACCTTTTCCTGTGCTTGCGCCCCGCGTGGGCCCATGCGGCCCCAGTCAGACCGCTCGTCAGGTTCGGGCCAATAGAAGTTCACGAATGCTGGATTGCTGGGAATCAGCGAACCGTTACGTGCAACCAGCATCACCGGTATCCGGCCCTTGGGCAGCTTCTCGTCGTGCGCCACGGTGATACGCCACACGCCATCTTCATCGTCTTCCGTGATCTTCACATTCTGATGGTTCGGGTACACGGCGTGCCATTCGTATGTGAGGTCTCGGTTTTGAAGATCGTAAGAATCCCGCACGTCGATACGGGCCGTGATCGTTTCGCCGGGTTGACCCCAGATGCGGATGCCGGTCTTACAGACCGATTGGACGCGATCGTCCGTCAATGACCGTTCGACGACCTTCTTTCCATCCTTGTCGACGCTGATATCGACCAGCTTTAGGATCGCCACCGGCGGCGCTACGTCCATGCCGCGGGTCATGTCGATCATGCGCTGCAGATGCTTGGTTTCATTGTAGCCATGGTAATGTGGATTGGCCGGGCAGAAGTGGATGTGACCAACGGCGCCGTCGGAACTGTACGCCGGCCGATGACGCAATTCGTTTTCGTAAGGCACTTCGTCACCGTCCGAGTCGGTGTACGGCAATGCTGCCTTGAAAATGGTTAGCAAGGCGATGGCGTAAGCTCCGTGTTGTTTGAGCAGATCTTTGGTCTCGCGCGGCATGCAGCCGCCGGCGATCATCATTTTGGTCAAGGCGCGTGTTTCGCTGCCGGATTGACCAACGGATTGATAAGAGTGCGCGAACAGGCCGTCGTAGGTGTCGTGGACCTGATCGGCCGCTTTGTCCTCATACGAGATGTGCGCCGGCGTGGCGCGGATGCAGTTGGCGAAGAAGAAATCACGTTCCGTCTGTTCATTGGACAGCGTATCGTCGACGATATGCCGGCCGCGTCGAGCGAACGACTGGCTCGTGAAGTTAGTGCCCAGCGACATCCTGGTCGCCGCATTGGCCATGCCGTAGGGTACATCAACGAATTGACCGCGTAGATTGATCGAAACGTCTGGAACGGACCAAGCGGTGCGAAAGCGGGTATGCGCGAAGTCTAGAGTCACGTAACAATCGTCCCAGAACCCCGCGACGGCCGGCGCGTCGTCCAGGTGCTGCAATGTGGGGAAGACGCCACCCTCGGCCGCTTCCGGGAAGATCGGATATAGACGATCCGCAACAGCGGGCGGAGCGAATGTGTTTTCGGCGGCCGGGACCTTCGGCTGCCGTGGGTTCCTCATGTTCTTGTACGGAACCGGCGTCTGATCTTCGGTCCACAATCGCCAACGGGGCGTCGTGTAATACGGATTGATTATCGCATCATCGTTGTTCGATGCTGGCTGCCCGTTGTTTTCGGCGGCAACGGTGAATGCGGCTGCCAGCAAGACGAAGAGAGTGCATATCACAGGAGGCAACAGAGGCAACGGAGAGTTGCTGCGACTTCGTTTACTCTCGTTCTCGAGACCGTGACTAGACGTAGGAAACTGATCGACCATTGTGTACGTTCTTTCTGGAATTCCCGTCATCTACTTCTTGTAAGCTCGCCGAATCTCTGCCCGGATTTCTTCCATTTTCGGATAGTCCGCCGAAAGCGCGTGCGAGCCTATCCAGGCTTGCTCCTCGGCTTTTGGATTGCAGCTCGGCAACCGGAGAAGCGACCCGGCGGAAGCCGTAGTCTCGCAAGTGATAGCGGTGACCCGAGGGATTGCGTCGTGTTCAGGATTGCGCGCGAGCCGGATCTTCTCGATTTCTTCCGGTGCGGGGCGAACGACCAAGTAGTGCTGAAACCGATCCCCTGACGCATGCAGGTGCATGGCCTTCGAACGGCTCGGCAGTTTGTCTTGGCCGTCCAGCGTAAAGCCGAACATCAATGGATACCGCTCGGTGCGTCCGCTGCGATAGACGACTTCGATGCTTCCGTAGATCTCAAGCGGCTTGCCGCGATGTACGGTGCAGCCCAGGAAGTAGAGATGCTCGGCCGTGAATCCGCAAGGGATCTCTGCGGCACCGGTAGACGGGACCATGGTGTACACGGCGGGGAAACGCGAGAACGGAATGCCGCCCATGACCGATTCAGTTCGTTCACTGGGCAGCTTTCCCGTCACTTTCCAGTCTTCTGGCAGCCCCTTCGAGAAATCGATTCTCAATTCCGGTCCCGCGTCGATGCTTCCGATCCCTAGCCAAGCAAACGCCCCGTCGGTGTTGCCGTCGTGGACTTCGATGCGGGCTCTGCGGGGGCTCAGCTTGCTGACGTCCCACGAGCGCTCCTGCATTGCGTCGTTGCCAGGGGCCATCGTCTTAATCAAGGTCTTGCCGGTGGCATAATCAACCAGTGCGATGTAGTTCTGACCGCGGCCGCCTTGCTGACCGTCGTGCCCACAGATCGTGAAAGTGATCTTGTCGACGGTCATCGTAAAGGTCGGCGAGATTATGACGCCCGCTCCTGCCTCGCCTCCACCCAACGACGAGAGATACGGCTCGACCTTACGGCCGGCGCCGTCACGATCCAGAATCGCCCAGGTTCCCGACGACGGTGGCAGTGGATGCTTGAGCGCCTGGTATTTATCTGAAGCCACCGCGCCCAGTTGGGCGTCGGCAGTCATCGGCACTAGCATGCCTACCAATACGGCAGTCATCCAGATTCGTGTTGTCATGTCACTAGAACCTCCGCGTGCGGCAGAGAACGTTACACTTCCGGCAATTCGTATCCTTTTCTTTTGGGACGATCAAGATAGCAGTTGGCTTCTTCGTCGCCCCCCAAGAATACCTCCTTGCCCGGGTCCCATTGGAGCTTGCGGCCAAGATCGCGGGCGATGTTCGCCAAGTGGCAAATGCTGATCGAACGATGGCCGATTTCTACATCGGCATTCGGTCGTTCGCGCGTCTTGATGCAATCGAGCCAGTTCTGGATGTGTGGCCGCGCGATCCAGCCCGGGCCTTCCCAGATTTCGGCGGTGGCCGGTTCGGGCGGGTCCTTGACAAAGTCCGGCGGGTTGGTCGTGAACTTGTTGCGGTTGATCTCGATTTTGCAGTCCTCGCCCACGAAGACACCGCCGCCCATTGGGCCTTGAGCCAATTCGTACCGCACGACCACGTCGTTGGCATAACGCATGTGTACCGGTGCATTCGCTCCTTCAGCCGTCGGCCACACCTCAACCGGCCCCGTATGACTCATACCCAAAGCCCATTGGATCTGGTCGCAACCGTGTGCGCCCCAATTGGTCATTTCGCCGCCGGAATACGACCGCCATTGCATCCAGCCGAATTGCAGGGAGTGGTTGAATGGCCGAGCCTCAGCCTGCGATTGCCACACGTCCCAATCGTCGCCTTCGGGAACGGGTTGCTCGGGCAAGCCGGTGTAGCACCTTGGCCCAGGGTAATTCACGGCCGAAACTGCTTTGATCTTGCCGATCCCACCGGTGCGCACCAACTCGCATGCAAACCGATTCATTTCCATCGTGCGCTGCTGGCTACCGACCTGGAAAACTCGTTCGTGCTTTCGCACGGCGTTGACCAGAACACGGCCCTCGGCAATCGTCAGCGTCAATGGCTTCTCGGCGTAAACGTCCAGTCCGGCTTCGCACGCTCGGATGCTCGGCAGCACGCGCGCGTGGTCGGGCGTGGCGACGACAACCGCGTCCAGATTCTCCTTGTCGAACATCTCGGGATAGTACTGATATGTCTTCCAGTCGGTTCCTTTCTGGGTGAGTGTTTCGATGTACCGCTGGCGATAGCAGTCGCAGATGGCCACGATCCGTCCGTCTTCTGGTACGTGATCCATAAGCTGCCGCGCGCGTCCCCCGGTGCCGACGAAGCCGATGATCACACGATCGTTGGCACCCGGCTGGCCGTCGCGTGCAAGGACCCCGGAGGGGATGACGTGCGGCAAGGTGATACCGGATATCGTCGCCGCTGCAGCCTGTTTCAGGAAACGTCTTCGTGAGCGTCCGTTCGCGTCAAGCATTCGCGTTTTCTCCTCAGAGGTGGCTGTCTGATTGTTTTGTCACAGGTGAACTACGAATGATTTTGCCCGACACTCATTTTGCCCGAAGAAGACAAGGCAAAATCATCTGTGGGCAAAATCATCAGATCGGCTCGGCCCAAGACTCTACTGCTCGGCGATCTTGCGGGAGGTCTTGATGTCATTTGCAAGCTGGCGTTTCAGTTCGTCTACGGAGCCAAACGGATGAATGTCGCGAAGTCGAGCCAAAAAATCGACCTCAAGTGGCTGGCCGTACAGCGATCCTTGAAAACCGATCAGGTGGGATTCGAACTTCAACACATGTTCGCCAAAGGTTGGATTGGGCCCGATGTTGATTGCCGCCGGCCAGGTACTGTCCATCGTCATTCCCCGTCCCGCGTACACGCCCGGGCCGGGTAAGAGCGTGTCAATGGCCTCGACGTTGGCTGTCGGGAAACCGATCGACGCACCGCGGCGAGCGCCGTGTGTTACGAGTCCACGGACGCGATATGGCTTCGTCAACATTTTTCGGGCCGCGTCCACATCGCCCGTTCGGATTCGCTCGCGAATCAAGCTGCTGGACACATACTCGTCGCCATCGGTCAGCGGGTCGACGATTTCCAAGGTCATTCCGGCACGCTCGCACAGCGTGGTCAGCCGCCCAACGTCTCCCGCACGGTCCCGGCCGAAGCGGAAATTGGGACCTTCGACCATAGCGCGTGCGCCAAGCTGCTGGCACACGACCCGATCAAAAAACTCCTCGGGCGTCAGCCCCAGCAACGCTTCGTCGGTGGGATAGGCAATCACGGCGTCGACGCCCAATTCGGTCAGCAACTCGGCTTTGCGTTCAGCCCAAGTCAACGGCGGCGGCGCCTCGTCAGGTCGAAGCAACCGCGCAGGGTGCGGATCGAACGTGAACACAATTGCCGGCCCGCCAAATTCGCGAGCTTTGGCTTCCAGCCGCTCCACCAGACGAGCATGCCCCAGGTGTACGCCGTCGAAATTGCCTATCGAAACGGCGCCATGACGCAAGTCTGGCGAGAAGTTCTCCAACGTACGAAGCAGTCTCACGATACTCCTTGTCCAATCACTCTTCTCGCGGGATCTCGCGAATGTAGATATTCTTGAAATACAACGTGTTCCCGTGGTTCTGCAATTCGATCTGCTCGGTCGGATAGATCGGCTTGTCCCGCTCCCAGTAGTTCTCCAGCACCACGTTGTCCACCACCAGCTTGTCGTTCAGCCACACGGTGACCTTCTCGCCGATCATTTTGATGCGAAACGTGTTCCACTCGCCAATCGGATTGTCGGCGCACACCAGCGGTTTGGATGGATTCTTCTTGTTGTTGAACAGACCGCCCGACCCTTCCGGGCGTTGAGCCGGGTCCCAGATCTGCACTTGAGGCGTGCCGCGCAGGTAAATGCCGCTGTCGCCCTTTTCCTTGATCTTCCAGTCGACGTACATTTCGAAATCGCCGTAGTCCTTCGCTGTGCATAGGCTCTTGCCCTTGCCGTCAAAGACAAACGTTCCATCTACGACTTGCCAGTGCTGGCGCATGCTCTCGTCGGCCGTCTTCTGGGCCTCGGCCAGCGCCTCGGGTGTCATCGCGGCTCGCTTTGGCGGGTTGGCCACCAGACCCTTCCAGCCCGTCAGATCCTTGCCGTTGAACAGGGCCACGAATCCTTCCGGCGGCGTATTGTCCGCCGCAGGTGACACATGGGCCGCAGTGAGAAAAAGGGTGGCAACCAGAGCAGTGGTAAGCAGCATCTTCATCGTTATCGTCCTCCTCATGTCGTTTGCGAAATGCTGAATGTGACCGCTGAGCCCTAGTCTACTGCGTTGGACGCGGCAGAGCAACGATTGGAACACCGAACAATTACTCGGATTGAGAAGACGCGTAGCAGAGCCGATCCGTTTCAGTTAACGTAGATACCCGATGAATTGTTCGTAGTACCGCCTTCAGGCGGCTAGAAAACGGAGGAAACAAGATGTTGGGATTCAGAAATCTCGGAATCTATTCTGTCGCTGCTCTCGTGCTCATTGCCGCTGCCGGTCCGATATCTGGCGAGGTTGACGCGGAAACGCTCAAGCCGAACATCGTGTACATCATGGCGGACGAGATGGGCTACTACGAGCTTTCCTGTCTGGACAGTCCGAACATCAAGACACCGAATCTGGATCGCATGGCATCCGAGGGCATTCGGTTCACCCAGGCATTGGCAGGGTCGTCGGTGTGTGCTCCGACTCGCTGCTGTCTGATGACGGGCAAACACAGTGGCCACACATCGGTGCGCAAAAACGATGGCGGCACTCCGATGCGTGCGGGCGAAGCGACGGTCGCCTCCGTACTCAAACGCGAAGGGTACGCTACCGGCGGATTCGGCAAATGGGGCTGCGGCGGACGCGGTTCGACGGGCGTACCCGAAGAACACGGATTCGACATCTTCGTCGGCTACTACGATCAGGTACACGCGCACAGCTACTATCCCCCTTACATCGTCCGGAACAGTGAAGAACTGGCCTTGCCCAACAACCACGGCGGAAGCAACGGCGAGACCTATTCGCACTATGTGATCGTAGACGAAGCCATGAGATTCATCCGCGAAAACAAAGATCAGCCGTTCTTCTGCTACATGCCCATCACACCGCCGCACGGCATATTCGACATTCCCGATGCGGATCCGGCTTGGCAAGTCTACGCGGACCAGCCGTGGCCGGAAGACGCAAAACGCTATGCCGCGATGGTCACCATGGTCGACCGGCAAGTCGGCGACGTGTTCGCTTTGCTGAAAGAACTGAAGCTGGAGGAGAATACGATCGTGTTTTTCTGCGGCGACAACGGCGGCGCCGACTATTTCCGTGACGCCGATCACCCGCGAGGATTCCACGGTGCGAACGTCAATCCAAAGACGGGCGTCGAATTCCGTGGCCGTAAGGGCAATCTGTACGAAGGCGGTTTGCGCATTCCCATGATTGCCCGATGGCCCGGTCGTATCGAAGCCGGCCGCGTCAGTGAGCTGTTGTGGTATTTCCCCGATGTCCTCCCGACATGTGCCGAGTTGACAGGCGCCGAAGCACCCGAGGACATCGACGGTATCTCGATCGTGCCGGAGCTATTGGGGGAAAAGGCTGCTGGCCGAAAACAGGAACAGCACGAGTACCTGTATTGGGAACTTGGCCAACAGATCGCCGTCCGGATGGACAACTGGAAGGCCATCCAGCCCAGGCCCAACCGCCCCTGGGAACTATACGATCTGAGCCAGGACATTAGCGAGGAGCACGACGTGGCTGACCAACATGCCGATATCCTGGACAAGATGAAGGCATTGGCAGAACAGGCACATGAGCCGGCCCAGGAAGGCGTATTCCACGATCGGTCGATACACGAGGCGGACCGCCGCGCCAAATACGGCACGGCGCGAGTGACCGGGCCGATCAAATCGATGCCTACCGAAGGCCTGATTTCCAGCAAAAGCTGGAAGATCCAGCGGTCGAGCAGCGAATCACGATCCAATGGCAGGTTCGCAAGCTGCGCCATCGACGGCGATCCTCGCACTCACTGGCACTCGCAATTCCAGCCGAAGTTGCGCGAGCACCCGCACGAGTTGGTGATCGATCTGGGCGCCGAGCACACGATTCGCGGCTTCCGCTACATGGCCCGGCAGGACGCCGGATGGAACGGGGCGCTGAAGGACTGCGAGTTCTACGTCAGCGATTCGCCCGATGAATTCGACAAACCGGTCGCAGAGGCAACTTTCGGCAAATCGAAAGAAGCCCAAGACGCCAAATGCGCGGAGGTGCGCGGCCGTTATGTCCGAGTACGAGTACTCTCGGAAGTGAACGGCCAATCCTGGGCCTCCATCGCCGAACTGGGTGTTGTGGGTGAATAGACTGATGCGAGTAGCGGAACCGTACGTGGGCGCTGCGGTATCTGAAGCTGCGGATGGAAAAACTCCAAGGCGCGGAAGCAGAGGAGCCACGCTCCTGACGCGCCGGAAGACCTGCATCGTCTTCTCCCGTTCTCTGATTCCCAACGACGGTCGCTGGCTGGTCGTACCGGCTGGCGGTGTCCTCTATACTACTCGGCGAGCCGGACCGTCCACCAAGTGAACGGCGTGCTAGTGGACGAGAATGCGGAAGAGGTGGATATCGCCCAGCGGACGTTGATGCCCGCGGTCAAGCAGAGGAACGTGAAAACCAAAGTTACCCAAATGGAAACCGAAGTGACACTTTGAGGAGCATCTCATGCGGAACGTCGCAGGTTTGATCGTTTTCGTTGTTGCGATGACGTGGCACATAGCCTCAGCCTCCGCGGCGTTGGTGATTCAGGCCGGGAAAGCCGACATCAAGACCGAGGGCGGCCCGAACCCAGGCGGCGGCTGGAACCTCTGGAGCAACGGGCGGGTGGGGCAGCCGTTGCGGTTCGCGACAGCCGGCACTTACAGCATCGTGGTCCGAGCCTGGGGCAGCCCTGCCGCCAGCGTCTGGCCCGAGATGGCACTCATGGTCGATGGTCAGATCACCAAAGCCGTTTCAGTGGGGCATGGCGAACCAGCGGACTACCAGTTCGAGGCGGAGTTGACCGCAGGGGTCCACGAGATTGCCGCGGCCTTCCTCAACGACGCGGTCATCGACCGTGAAGACCGCAACCTGTATCTCGATCGCCTGACGGTCATCCCGCCGGAGGGTGTCGCGAAGCCGACATTGGTCGCCAAGCAGAAGCTGGCCGAGATGGCGGACAAGCGTGAACGGGAAATTGTCGCGGCCACAGACGCAGCCATCGAAAAGCACCGCAAGGCGGACGCCAAGGTCCGCGTCGTGGACGCTGAGGGAAAGCCAGTGGACAACGTCAAAGTCTCCGTGGAACAGACGGGCCACGAGTTTCTCTTCGGCTGCAACATCTACATGTTCGACCGCTACCGGGACAAGGCCCAGAACGCCGCGTACAAGCGGCGGTTCGAGGAGCTGTTCAACTATGCCACGGTCGGGTTCTATTGGCGATGGTACGAATCAGAGCGTGGCAAGCCGCAGTACGAGTATACCGATAAGGTAGTCGGGTGGTGCCAGCAACGCGGAATTCGACTCAAGGGGCACCCTCTGCTCTGGGGTAATCGGTCGGGCGTCCCGCCCTGGTCGCAGGGTCAGCCGTCACCGGAGATCCAGCGTCAGCGTGTGGTCGATATCATGCACCGGTACCAGGGCCGGATCGAATTCTGGGAGGTGGTCAACGAACCATCGCATCTGCCCGAACCGAAGATCGACGAGCCTTACCGTTGGGCACGGAAGGCCGATCCACGGGCCTATCTGATCGTCAACGACTACCACGTCCTGGGCGATGGCTGTCCCAGTTTCTTCAAGCTCCTGACCGGAGCAAAGCAGGCCGGCGTACCGTTCGACGGGATCGGTATCCAGGCCCATGAGCCGCGGACAATGCGATTTCCGCTCGATCGGGTCCAAGAGATCCTAGATCAATACGCATCGCTGGGCAAAGAGCTGCACATCACCGAATACACGCCCACGTCGTCAGGCCAGAAGATATCGGGCTCGCATCGAGAAGACGTCTGGGACGAGGCAGCCCAGGCTGATTATGCCGTGAAGTTCTATCGGGTGTGCTTCGCCCATCCGTCCATGCGTGCAATCACTTGGTGGGACCTGTGCGACCAGGACTCGTGGCTGACCAGCGGTGGAATGCTGCGGGCCGATATGTCGCCCAAGCCCGTGTACGAGCAACTGAAGCGGCTGATCCACGAGGAATGGACGACCCGAGTCACGGCAACTACCGACGCCGATGGCAGTTTCTCTTACCGCGGGTTCTTCGGGGACTACCGTGTCGTGATCGAGTTGCCAGACGGCAAGGTGGAGCGACAGTTCCAGCTCTGCAAAAGTGGGCCAAAGGACATCGTCGTGAGCCTAACCGGAGACAGATGACGCAGAGGAGCACGGCGATGAACGAGAAGATCGCTTGGCAGGGAACGCTGGTTTCCGTCCAGCCACGTATACGCCTCACAAGGTCATTCGATCAGCGGAACCACAGCTACCTCGGGTACGCCCTGCGGGTCCAAGGAATCATTGGTGAGGACGAACGCGAGTTCACTGTCGGCATCGGCAAGGCCGCTCGCCTGAGGCACCAATTCCGGGCTGGGGACATTGTGAGCGGGATGGCCCAGCCGGTAGCTGACGAAAGGACTGAATCCGTCGAGTTGTACAAGGCCAGTCGGTTGAAGGTCGTCGAACGGGCGGCCGACGTCGTCACGGTTCCTCCTCCCTGGCTCGGATTGCCACCCGAGCTGCCCGTTTACCGTCAACGGGGACATCGCCGACTGGATGCACGCACATACCAGGCGAAATGCCTAGGCTGCATCTGGGGTTGCCGGATGCCCGTCGAGATGATCATCGACCAATGGAACCCGAGCCAGAAGCGATACCGGTTCGAGACTTTCTGCTACGGCCCGAAGTCCTGCTCGCTCTATAGAGCCGGCCCCACAAGGAAAGTGCCTGGGCGCAAGGGGATGAGTTGGGAGGAAGAGAACTGGGTCGATGAAGACGCCACGGCCCACCGTGGTGAGGACGAATAGACCGTGGCACGGCTGTCAGACGAATCGCCAGATCCGCCCACATAGCGGTTTACATTCTGTCCGCTTCGAGACCAAGTCTGGACATGGCTAACCGATCAACCGCATGTCATGCCAGTTCCGTGACGGCGTCCTTTATCTTCGGGGCCGTTCGAGCAGCTACTTCAGAAGCAACTAGCACAAGAGGCCGTCAGGTGTGTAGACGGCGTTGCGCAAATCGTCAATCAGATCAGAGTTGCCGCAGAGCCGAATTCGCCCTAACTACGACCACACCCAACGTTACCGATCAGTACCGGCTTCTTCGCCGACAGTGTTGTTTGGCCTGTTCAGGCTGCAGCACGCTTTGCATTTCGTCCGGATACTGACGAAACCACGAAGAGACCAACTGCATCTGATCGAAGTCTTCGTCCCAAGACTCCCGCTCACCGCCATCGTAAGTGGCCTCCAACGATTGGAGACATTGATAGGCCGATTCTTCTGAATTCGGCTCTCGTATCGCCTTTACGATACTGCCACCCGCCACGAGCATCCAAAGCGTAGCCCCCGTGTGGCAAGGCACGGGATACACGAACCAGTAGTTGCGACGAACATCTCGCATGAGCTGGAGATGTTCGTGCAGGAACGTCAACTCGGTCCAGGCATCGCGGAGGGCAGCCGCCTTCTCGAAATCACGTCGCGATGCAGCATCCGCCATCTCCGCCTCCAGGCTGTAGACGATGCTCGCGTCGCTTCCGTCCAGCAGTGCTCTGGCTGCCTCAATCTGTTGGGTATACTCCTGCCGTGTGCAGCCACCCGCACAAGGTGCAAGGCACGTATTCAGCGGCCCTCGTATGCACTCGGCTGGCCGATCTTCCTGAAACAGCGTTCGTTGTTCAGCATGCCGGATCGGAGTATCCTGCGGACAATCGCGGAGCTTGAAGACGTGATTGAGGCGGTCAACTGCAATACGTAGACGACGGCTCACTCGTACTGGGCCCCAGACCAGCCGACCAGATTTTGGCGGCAAGCGGCCCGCTCGGAATCTCGGTGCGTCACCTGCAGTGACGTAGACGTACCCGATCTTCGTTCGTTCCGGTCTACCGCGGAGGTTGAACCGGGGACGCCAGCGACGAATTAGCTCCAACTCGCGAAGGCGAACGGTGAACTCATGCCCGCCGAGTTCCCAGACGAGCCGATGGGCACGTTCGGCCACACGCTGTTCCTTTGCATGCGGTGGACCTTTGGTGAAATAGGTTAGCAGGCGGTCCTGAAGCTGGGCCGACATTCCCACGTAGATAAGATGCCCATAGCGATCAACCATACCGTACACGCCCGGATCGCTGGGGCAGTTGTCACGAATTCGCTGGCGGAGATCCTTTGGCTCGCCTGACAAGTCCATGGTTTGCAGCGGCGGTTGGATGCTGGCGAAATCCGTGGCCCCGAAACCCGTGAACGTCGGTCTTGGCGGGGCCTTACAGAGAAGCAGACCTTCCATGGCTCGGGCTCGCGAATCCACGAATCGGTGAACAGAACAGTTTGCATCAACTTAGCAAGTCGCTACGACTACGTCGATAAGCTAACATCTGAAGCCGGGCCAATGGCGGCAGACGCTGATGCCCAGTCCGGCCGAGACGACCCCGGCCATGGGCATGCTAGGCCAGACGGCCTCGCTCCCAGTTAGAATCGAATCCTGTACACGCCAGCGCCAAAACGCTCACACCAACTCCCAGCCCTTGCGACGTTCGCAACGGATCATCGGATCGGCTTCCGGTGCGTTCGTCGCACGCATTTCGACGGGATCCCATTCGAGCTTCTTGCCGAGGCGATAGGCCACGTTGCCCAGGTGGTTCGTCTCGGTGAGCCAACCGGAGTATTCGAAATTGGCACCGGTGGCGGAACCGGTCTTGCAGGCTTTGATCCAATCCCCATGGTGCGAGTCGACGCGCGGCAGGAAGGGATCGGGGCGTTCGAAGTCGACGAAGTCCTTCTCCGGCAGGAGAACGTGTTTCCCATAGTCCGACAACAGCATGCCCTTGTCGCCGATGAACAAGTGGCCGTTGCCCCACTGCGGAATCCCTTTCTCCTTCCAAATCTCGGGTTTGTTCTCTCCCTGATACCAGGTGAGTTGAACGGGCGGCAGGTCTCCGCGCGGGCCGAATTCGTAGGTCGCTTGCATCGAGGCCGGTGCAATCTCCGGGTGGGGTGGCGGGCCGCTGCCTTCGATCGTGAGCGGATAGTCCAGCTTGAGCGCCCAGAACGCCAGGTCGTTGAAGTGGCTGCCCAGGTCGCTCATTGTGCCGTTGCCGAAATCCCACCAGCGATACCATTTCGGGCCGGGGAAATAGACATTGTGGAACGGACGATGTGGCGCCGGTCCGAGCCAGAGATCCCAATTCAAACCATCGGGAATGGGTACGGTTTCCGTGGGACGGTCGGTCACGAATACGATGTCTCGGTTCCGCTTAGCTGCTTCTTCGCTCTGCCAGCCCCACGCTCGCGAGACCCATACGTGGGCTTCCCGGACGGGGCCAATCGCACCCGTCTGGATCAGTTCGACCACTTGTCGGTAGTTTTCGCGTGCATGAATCTGAATACCCATTTGCGTGGCAACGCCCGCTTCTGCGGCCGCCAGGCGGATCTGCCGCGATTCCCACACGTCGTGCGTCAGCGGTTTTTCACAGTACACGTGCTTCTTGTGCTTGAGCGCCATCATCGTAGCCAGCGCGTGGGTGTGTTCGCAGGTGCTGACGACTACGGCATCGAAATCCTGAGGCCGATCGAAAAGCTGACGGAAATCGACGACCTTCTTCGCTCTGGGGTGCTTTTGGGCCGCTCGGTCCAAATTCTTCTCGTTCACGTCGCACAACGCGACAATGTTTTCCGACGAGACACTTCCCAGGTTACCCCCACCCCGCCCGCCCGTGGCAATTACGGCGATGTTCAGTTTGTCGTTTAGATTCTGACCTCGCAGAAATGCCGGCGCGGCCAGCGCACCAACTGTGGCACCAGCGCAGGACTTGGTGAACTGACGTCGCGACAGGGAAAACGAGGCACGTTTCGAAGACCGACTCGATGGGCTACTCATGGCATTTCCTCCGAACCTGTTACCGATCATTTCCGGGGTCACTCGCTGCCAGCCAGACGACATGGAGCGAGACGAAGGATAGAATAGGCTTTTGCCATCCGGAGTAGTAGTCGGCGGATGAAAAAATGAAACCGCGTTTAACCGCAAGCCGGAGGCGTGCGCGTCTTCGGCGGTCGTGTGCCTCGCCCGCGCACG
>JADHUC010000255.1 GCA_016784735.1 Pirellulaceae bacterium
AGACGGTAACTTTCTCCCGTCGCTTCGAGGATGTGGCAGTGGTGCGTTAGCCGGTCCAGCACGGCGCCGGTGAGTCGCTGGCTGCCGAGCACCTCGGTCCACTGCTCGAAGGGTAGATTCGTGGTCACAATAACGCTGGGCCGCTCGCCGCTCACGGTCAATCAGTTCCTGCTCGCAGAGTTGAAGCAGGAAGCCGAGCGCATCATCCAATGCCGACCTACTTGTCGCGGTGTAGTGCTTCTCCGCGATGGTCGCGGGTGCGTGTCCCAAGAACAGTTGATCTAGCCCACGGTAACGGTGGTCAGCGTTGAAATGCCCCAGGGCCGCCCTCTCAGACACGAACCGCCCCACGGACAGATCGTCAGCGTCAACGCGATACTGCGGTTTGGTCAGGTAGACCTTGGTCCAGACACCGAGCGTGTGAACGTCCACGCCTGTGGCCACCTTTTTCTGGTTGTCGATGCGATCTTCCCACTGGATTTCGGCCTGCCTAATCCCGTTGACGTCACCAATGCCTTCCACGTTCGCTATGGGAACGACGGGTTGATCGGTCGGTTTTTGCAGCATGGCCGCACGGAACTCCTCCAGTCCCGCTGGTCCCATGTTGGCGGATGCGAGTTCGCCAATCTCCTGCAAGATCTTCTGGTCGGCACGAAAGCGACTCCAAAGGCGATCGTCGTGCGTTACGGGGGGCTGTTTCCGCTTCTCTCGCCGGCGCTGCACCCTGAACGCCCCAAAGCCACTTGAGTGCAGACTTGCTCCACCATCGTCACGCCCTAAATCTGTATCCCGAGAAGCTGCGGAAACGGCGTTGGATCAAGCTGTGCCACGTCGCAGCTTTTCTCCCGCGCCGTTGCGGCAGCCAAACCGGCGACCTGACCCGTGGTCATCCAGACCGGTTCCATGCGCAATACCGACATTGCCACGTGTGTGCTGGACATGGCCACCGGCACCAGCAGATTGTCGATCCGCTTGGGAAGCATGACATCGTAGGAGATCTGTCCCGGCTGAGCGGGGCCGGCGGCCTTCTTCGGATACCAGAGGACGCCCTCCATGAATCCCTCGGCCATGAAGCGGCGGTCGTGGCACGGATGTACGTCGAAAGAATGCTCGCCCATGGCAATCGGGCGCTGGACCGGGGGCGTTCGGCCTGTTTTGGGATCGACCGTGAAATTATGTTCGGTGACGATCGCGCGGCCTTCGATTCTCCGCCCCTGCCTGACATAGAGCTGCCATGGCCAATGTCCGTTATCGACGAACTCCTGATCGTGCAGCCCGATCTTCTGCATGTGCTCGCGGACGGCCGCAGGGACGTGTTCGTCATGCTGGAGGAAGTAAATCAACCCGGCGGCGTGGTCGCGATGAAAGTCGTCCAGACGCTGGCGATGATGCTGGTCGGCTTCGGGATAGCCCCAGTTGACACCGGGACAATTGATGCTCGTCAAACCAGCGATGTTTCCATTCATCTGGTACTTGCGGCGCGGCAGTCGCGTCCCCCAACCCCAGCCCCGCAGACGCCGGGCGCGGAAGTCGTCGATCAGCGGCAGGTAGTCTTGCAGGTGCTGGTCGTAGGTGGCCGGTTTGTCGATGGGTATGCGGTGCTCGGCGTCATCCGTGAAAATCGACCGGGCGCAGAACGCCTGAATGGCAATCGACGGTTCGCCGGTATCGGCGGTCTGGATCTGCTCGCCCGTACGCCAGTTCATGTAATGGATGCCCGCTTTCGATTCGCCGTATTCATCGCGACCCTCGCGTCCCACGCGGTAAGGCACGTCTGCCTTCGCGGCCAGATCGCCTTCGTAAGTGCCGTCGATGAAGGTCCGCGCCGTGCAAGAGACGACCTTCCCATCCGGCCCCTCCAAGTCCACCGCCGTGATGCGGCCCCCTTCGATGTTCGCGTTGTTGAGCCAATGGTCAGGTATCCACTGCAGTCGCTCTTCTTCGCCCGCGAGCATCTCGTTGAACACGTGTTCGGCGACGGATGGTTCGTAGTACCACCCGTCGTGAACGAATTTCCATTGCTCTTTGTCGTCACCAAGGATCTGTCGGTACCGAGCCGCCACGTTGGAGATGAACTCGATCACCAAGCCGCCGAACAGATGCCTTCGAACGGCGTCGGTCGTACAGAGACCGCTGGCCGCCATGCCTCCCGGGTTCTTCTTGGCGCAAGCAAGCACTACTCGATCCCCACGCCGCGCCGCCTCGATCGCAGCCGCGATTCCACCGGGAGTCGAGCCATAGACGAACGTGTCGCACGAAACTTGTTGCGGCTCGACGGACTGGTCCACGTCTTGCGCAACACTTGTGATGTGCGATGCTCCGGCTGCGATCGCAGCCCCTATACTCGTCTTAAGAAACTGTCGGCGTTTCATGACCTACTCCCCATGTTGCGTGTCGGCTCTCAACGTTCGCCCAAACAGATTATCTGACCTTCGATGGTGGACAGGTAGAGCCGTCCACCGGCCGCCGCCATGCCGTCCTGGACGGGTGGGGCAGGTAGCGGGGCTTCGGCGAGCTTGCCGCCGTCGTCCGTCGAGACGGCGACCAGCTTCGCGCCCTGTTTGCCAGCCATGGCGGCCTGCGCTCGATCGCTACTGTTGCCACGGTTGGGCGTGCCCGCGAAGAACAGTGTATTACCCGCCAGGACCAGCGATCGGGCTCGGATCGAGGCTTCGGTGGACCATTTGAAAGTCATCTTGGCCGGGCCGCGTTTGCTGCGTGGCTTCTTCTTTGCGGGAGTGGCAGCGGGCTGCGGCGCGGGTTTGGCATCCTTGGCGGCTGCGAACAGATGGTACGGCTCCTGTGCGGCCCAGTTGGCGCCGGCATTCCGCGACCAGTTGCGGAACTGGCTCCGACCGAAGCCATATACGGTATCCTTGTCGAAGGCGAGTATGCGACCCGCGGGGACCTTGTTGCCCGTCTGCCACCAGCCCGGCCAGCCCGATGTGAAGCTATCACCGTAAACCCAGTACGTCCGGTGCCACCACGAGTCATCCAGTAGGCCCGTCGGGCTGAACAGGTGACGTTTGGCGGGAGCGGGCTTCAGGTCGTTGGGCGTGAAGCAAAGCTGTCGCATAAATATCGTTTCGCCATCCGTGGCCAACACATCCGGTAGCGCGCCGCCCAGGTTAAAGCCGCTGACGGCCTCGCGCGGCTGCCGATGCGTCTTGGCGTCCGGCGTGTAAACACGGGACTCGGCGAGCAATCTGCCGGTTTTCAGGTCCAAGCGGAACAGACGGATTCCACCGTCGAGGAATGACGACCGCCCGGCTGCAAACATCACTTCGCCGCCTTCGATCAGCACGCTGCCGCGCGCCGGCCAGAGCGACTCCAATTGGCCGTAAGCGACGATGCGTCGGTCCTCGGACGATGTGCGGAATCGCCAGACGAGTTCGCCATCGGACGCGCGCAGGCAATACACATGGCCGTCGCGGCAACCGAACACCGCCAGACCCTCGGCGATCGTGGGCGGCGAATCGATGCGTCCGCCTGCCGTGAAGGTCCATACGCAATCGCCGGTCTCGGCGTCCAACGCGTGGACAGCATGGTCGTCGATCGCGGCGACAAAGCACTTGCCGGCGGCGACTGTCACCGCGCTAAGCTTGCCACCGACATCGGCCTGCCAACTCTGCTTAAGATCCGTCGGCACCGCCGCAGTCGCTCGGCCGCTTCGCGCAGCGTCATGCCGATACGTCGGCCAATCATTGGGATTTGCGATTTGCGATTGCCGATCTTCGATTTGTCCGTAGGCGGGACCGTGTTCTAATCGTGTTTCCGGCTCACCTCTCGACTCCTGGACTTTTCGACTCTTCGACTCTCTCTTAGGTGCCAGGGCATTGAAGCCGTTAAGCTTCGCCGTCAGGAAGCACGCGCATGCGTGTGGCGGTGCGTACAAGAGCCCGTTGGCGGGCATGACGCCGTACTGGCACATCCCGCGGACCCAGTGGTGCGGTCGGATCTCGCCGGTCGCGACGTCCAGGTACTCGGTGCCCGCTCGGCCGAGCACCAGCCAGCGTTCCGTGCCTCGGTTGCGGTAGCAGCGGTGGTGTGTCATGCCGCAGTCAAACGTCTCCTGGTCCGGTGGCCGGGTCTTCTTGACCTCGCCCGTCTTTGGATCCAGCCCCTGCGTGATACCCGGTTGTGTATGGATCCGCAGTTGGCCGGTCCAGACCAGATCGCCGGCAACGAGCACGTCGGGCGGGGCATGCCAGTTGACTTCCGACGGCGACTTCCAAAGCGTCCTCCCCGTCGCTGCATCCAGACCGGTCAGCATCTTCCCGTCCGCCCACAGCATCACGTCCTCATACGACACGAGGACCGGCGAGTACCACGCCGCCTTCGAGGCCTGCACGGCCAGCGGCTCGGACCGCCAGAGTGGTTCGCCTGTGTTCAGGTCGACGGTCACAGCGCATGCACCGTCCTGATAGAACGCTCGACCCTCGACCGCACCGAGAGTGACCGGGGCGAGCTTTTCGACGGCATTTCCCCAAAGCACTTTGCCGGACATTGCGTCGATAGCCAGCACGCGTCTGGTGACGCCCGCGGGCGCACTGCGTCGTGCGTCGGCCTTTACGGCCGGCTTCGCATCGCCGACGGCCAGCAAGAGTTTCCCGTCGATGAAGACGATCTCCTCGGTGCCCTCTGTGGCCTTGTACGTCGTAAGGGTCTCGCCGGTTGCTGCGTCGATGGCTTCGACTGGCCCACCGTAGCTGAGTGTGACGTACACGCGATTCTCAACGGTCACCAGCCGCCGGGGCAGTTGAGGGGGACCGTGGCGAAATTCACGAAGGTGCCATTCCCACGAGCCCATTTTGCGTTTCCACAGGGTTATACCGTTGTACGCATCCCGCGCGACCAGGAACCAACTCGCGGGAAACGCAACAGATTGGATCGCCCCGGTATCTTCCAGCGAGAAGATTCGCCCGCCCGCGGCAACGGCCGCGCTCAGACTGGCCAGATGCTCGTGGCTCCGCGAGAATTTTGGTCCGCTCACCCACTGCAAGCTGGCTGGCGGGTCGACCACTGCATCCTCCGATACGGCATTGTTCGACGCGTCGTAGAGATAATGGGTCCACTCGTCGATCTCCTTCGGCCGCGGCTTGCAGACATAGTCGAAATTCAGCGATGGAAGGCCGGAATTCGGAGGTGGAGAGTCGAGGAACTCGGCAACACCACCTGGTACCAATACCCTCATGATCTCTTCATCTCGTATCTCGCATCCCGCATCCCGCACCACTAGGTTCACCATGCCATCGGCGTACGGCAGCCGATGACCGACCGTCGAAGCGATCAATCGAGACTCTTCCGTACAGGCCCAGTGAGCGTACGTGTTCACGTGCGTTTTCGATGTCTGCCGCGCCGGTGTCGAGGCCGTGTACGAGGTAGCCGGCGCCAGCACACAATGCGGCCGTGAGCCGCCCATCACCACAGCCTAGGTGTACGATCAACCCGCCGCGGAGGTCGGTCGCTTTGAGGATCGCCGATGCGCGGGCATCCGCCGATTCGATGTCTTCGGCGGCGGGCAATAGAGACGAATTGTAGATCCAGAACAGGGCAAGAATGGCCGTCAGCGACAATTGATGGTGGTGTCCGGTCTTGTTCACGGTTAGTCTCCTTTGGTTTCGTTCTTACCGCTCATGCAAAGTACTTTTCCATCCACCATCGACAGAAAGAGGCGTCCTTGTGCAACGGCCATGCCGTCCCATACGGGCATGGCGTCAAGCTTCAGTTCGCTCAGACACTTGCCGTCGGCGGCAGACACCGCCGACAGTATGGCGCCTCGCTGGCCCTCGAAGGCCGCGAGGGCCTCGTCTGGGTTGACGAGGGTCAGGCGATTGGGGACTTCAGGCTTCTCCGCGTCGGGCGGACCTGCGATGAACAATGTCTGACCGGCCAAAGCCATCGCACGAACCGACATGGGCACGCCGGCGGTCCAGCGATAACTGATGTCGGTATGCCTGCCTTTCTTGACGCGCATTTGTTTGACTAGTTCGAGGAGTTCGTCAGGAGCGATTTCGGCGGCGTTTCTGGGGCTGGCAAAGAGCTGGTAGGCTTCGCCTGCACGCCACTGGCCTCCCATGTAGCCGGGGTACAGGTTCCGGCCGTAGCCGTAGAAGCACTGGTCGTCGTAGACCATGATGCGGCCCGAGGGCACGACGTTGCCCAGGTTCCACCAGTCGTTCCAACCATTACCGGGACAACTCGGCTGGCCTAGCCCAAGCAAGAACTCCCTCGCGTACAGCCAGTACGAACGGTGCCACCAGGTATCGTCCAGGAAGCCGGTTGGGCAGTAGAGGTGTAGACCAAGTTGCGTTTGGCTTCCGCGCTCGAAGTCCAACTTCAGGTGCCTCATGTAAACCGCATCGCCGTCGCTTGAGAGGATATCAGACTTCACGCCCGATAGCCGCTCGGGGCGACCGTTCGTCGTCGGCTGGAAATGCGTCTTCGGATCCGGACTATACAGTACTGTCTCGGAGATCATCTTCCCGGTAGCCGGCTGGAGGCGGTAGACGTGGATGCCGCCGTCCAGGTACGAAGAACGCCCGGCGGAAACAACGGCTTCGTCGCCCAGCACCAGCACGCTGCCGTGCACAGGCCAAGCCGATTCAAGCTGCCCGTGCACGACGACGTGTCGCTCTTCGGGAGCGGCCCGGAACCGCCAGACGAGTTCGCCATCGTTTGCTCTAAGACAATAGACCCAACCATCCGCGGAGCCGAACAGGCAAAGGCTGCTCGTAGTCCCGCCTTTAGGCGGTTGTTTGGTGGACTTTGCATCGTCGTCCACTTCGCCGGATCCGCCTGAAGGCGGTACTACAAACCTGCAGATCGTCGGCGGCGAATCGACGCGTCCGCCGGTGGTGTAGCTCCACAGGCGGCTTCCGCTTTCGGTGTCCAATGCGTGAACCGTGTGTGCGTCGACGGACGCGACAAATGCCTTACCGGCAGCGACCGTAACCGCGCTCGGTTTGCCGCCGATATCCGCCTGCCATGCCACGTTCAGTTGATGCGGGACGGATGTCTCGTTCGCTCCGCTCCGTGCCGAGTTCCCTCGATAGGTCGGCCAATCATGGGGATTTTCGATTTTCCATTGCCGATGTGCGATTTGATCATACGCAGGACCTTTCTCCAGCCTCTCTGACCTCTGACCGCTGACTTCTGACCGCTGACCTTCCGGTGCCAATGCGAAGAAGCCCTCCAGTTTCATCCTCATTTCGCAGGCGCAGGAGTGCGGCGGCGCGTACAGAAGCCCGCCCGAGGGCATCACGCCGTACTGGCAGGTTCCGCGGGCCCAGTGGTGCAATCGCATTTCGCCCGTTTTCAGGTCGACAAACTCGGTGCCACAACGGGCCGACAGGATGTATCGCGTCGTGGCTTTCGGCAGGTAGCAGCGCGCGTGGCCGAGCGACGGGTACATGTCCTGCGGTGGCTCAATCGTTCGGCGGATTTCTCCGGTCCGGCCGTCGTGCCCGGTGACGCTCAGGTGTGTGTCGCCCGTCAGGTTGGTCCATGCGATACCGTCGATTACTGCAACGAACGGACGAGCGTGGAAGTAGACGTTAGTCGGCGCGTCCCACAGTTTCCGGCCGTCGGCCATCGACATTGCCCGGAGCGTCGTGAAATCCGCCGAGTAGGCAATGTCCTCGGTGGCGACCAAAGCGGGCGTGCCCCAGGACGGGAGTTTGTTTGACTTGCCGAAGCTCATTGGACAAGCCGCTTGCCAAATCGGTTTGCCGCTGTCGAGTTCCAAGCAATTCACGCTTTGCAGGGTCTGATACACGACCTTGCCGCCACAAACGGCCACGGTCGGGTAAGCGGCTAGGTCGATGTCTCTCTGCCAGAGTTGTTTGCCCGACTCGGATTCTACAGCCACGATCTTCGTGTCCCCAACCAGCGCGACCAGCGTGCTGCCGCAGTGGAGAATCTGAGTCGCACCTTCCGTGCCGGCGTAGGTCAGCAGCGTCTTGCCCGTGGCGGCATCCAACGCGCAGACGGCCGCATCCAGGCCCAACGTGACGTAGACCCGATCCTTCACGGCCACCAGACGCAGAGCCAGATTCGCTGGCCCGGATCGAAATGCATGCAGGTGCGGTTGCCATGTCTCGATCGGCCGTTTCCACAGAACCACGCCATTGAAAGCGTCCCGGGCCACCAGCATCCACTTCGCCGGCAGGCGGATCGAGGCCCGCGGCCCTTCGTCCATGATGTAGAAGACGCGCCCGCCGGCTGAGACCATCGCACTTAGGCTGGCAAGTTCTTCGTGGCTCCGGTCCCACTTCGGTTCGCCAATCCACTGCAGCCGCCGGGGCGGACCAACGACGTTGTCCTTCGACACGGGGTTGCCCGTCCGGTCGTACATGAAATGAGTCCAGTCGTCGATACTCGTCGGCCAAGGCTTGAGCAATTCTCGATTTTCGATTTTTGATTGCCGATTGTGGAAAAGGGCGACGCCGCCGGGAGCCAACACGCGCAGCATCTCTTCCTCTGTCACCTCGCACATGTCACTGACCACCACTAGATTCACGAGATTCTCGGCGTACGGCAGTCGCTTGCCGTCGAAACGGGCGACCGACACTTTGCCGTATAGACCACGCGAGTGGATGTGCTGCCGTGCGGCCGCGACGTTCCCAGCATCCGTGTCTAAACCGTGTATCAGGTAACTGTCACTGGAACACAACGCCGCAGTGAGTTCGCCGTCGCCGCAACCGAGATGGACAACCAAACCGCCCGTGACGCCAGTCGCGTCCAGGAATTGCCTTGCCTCCAAAGCGTGCGGAACTGGTGGATCGGCAGACATGGCCGACCCGGACGGCATCAACACGAATCCGGCAACGACAGTCGCGATCAAGGCGATTGACTTTCTCATGGGGCGTTCTCCTTCTGTCCGATTCTCAGACACCGGTAAGGGAAGGGTGCTCGACGAACTGGGGATATTGTACCGCGAACGGACCTACGCGACACGCGCAAACCTATCCGCTGACAAAACGAGCGCGGGCGGAAGAACGGAGAGTCCTGGCCGAAAGACCCGTCAGACGGGAAGAGCCCGATTCATGCGTCGGCTCCGGAGAGAGTCACTAACCTTCGGCGGGAATTCCGCTGCCGGTCGTCGGCGTCTTCTGGCCATGGGGAGAAAACACGGCAGGATTGGCCGGTCGGGCCGCCTGGGCTTGTTCGATACGAGTGTTCACCAGGTGCGGCATCCAGAGAGCTTTCTCGACCAACTCCAGTAGTACCTCCGGGTCGTACGGCTTCTGGAGGTAGAAGGCTCCGCCCGCCTCGTGAGTCCGGCGGACGTTGTCGGGCGATCTGTCGCCGGAAACGAGAATGAAAGGCATGTCTCCGCAATTGGGCATCTGCCGGAGTTCTTGACACAATTCCAGACCGTTGTCGCCGTCCACATTGACGTCGCAGATGATCAAGTCCAGTTTCAAACCGCGAACGGCTTTGACGGCCGCTTCGGCATCGCGAGCGCCGTGACATTCATAGCCGGAGATGTTTAACACCGCGCCAACGGCTGTGAGCATCAGGGGATCGGAGTCGATGACGAGAATTACCGCCGAGTCGTCGCTGAGATTGTTCATGAATACGGCCTTACGTGTGGAAATTGGAGGTAAGCCCAGCCGATCCCTCGGCGCGCACGTCATCCCAATGACCGGGAATTTGCCTGCCTAGCAGATAGTCGGCTGCGGAGACGCGCAGTCGTTAGAATTGATTCGCCAGTGTGCGTAACCGGTACAATCGGGAAAGACGGGGGGGAGGGGAGGAAGGTGTCGGGTGTCGGGAGGGAGGACTGAGGAATTGAGAATGTGGGCTGGCCAAGCGGCGGATGATTACGCCGAGGCATTCATTTTCAACAGTCCAGGTTCGGGCGTCCGTCTTCCCGACACCCGACACCCCCGTCCCCCCGCTATTTCACCCACTCCAGTTCCAGGTTCAGTTCGCCGGTGGCTACGGGTACGGCCATTCGGGCTGGTGTTTTCGTGCTTCGTGTCACGAATACCGGGAGAGCTCGCAGGCAGGCTTCGGTCAGTTCCAACTCCCAGGCCAGCGGCGGGCGGACGGCCATGCCGGGGTTGACGCGCAGGATCATTGGGTAGGCTTCGGGGCCGACCACCGGCCAACCGTTGCTCTCGGCTGCATCCAAATCGCGCACCGCGATTTCAAACGGCTCGCCATACATGACGGACAGCGCCGAATGGTGACGGTCTACGCCTTCATCCTCGCGAATGATCGCCCGCAACACATCCAGGTCCTCGTACATGGCCAATCCGAGCGTCATGCCTGACTGTCCCATGACGACCGCGTACCATGTGCCGGTTTCGAATTTCGCGCAACGCACTTGGATGGCCAGATCGCCCGCTACGTCCCGCCAAGGCGTTCGCTCGTAGTATGTGGCCGCGGCTTCAAAGAAACCTTGTACGTGGCTTGGTGTCACGCCGGGCACGTCGATCAGCGCGGGTGGCTGGTCGGATTCCGCCATGCTCCGATGCATCTCGCCAAAGATGAAGTCCAACTGATCCAGTTCGTCGCAGGCAACGCAAGCGATGTCCAACGGATCCAGAAGCGGAATAAGCTCGTCTCGGTAATGCTCGGACACGACTTGGACGATGCCCGGCAAATGCGGATCTCCCACCATCGGATTCAGCATGGCTGCCAGGAGAGTCTGACGAAGCCAGTCGGCACTGAGTTCCTGGATGCCAACGTCCTGGGCGATGATCAAATCATCCGTGCGGTTTGTGACCAGTGCCGTACTTGGCCGCAGCAATTCGCCCTCTGCCTCGATCCATGTAGACAGCTTGCGAATATCCGCTTGCCAGACTTCCCCCAAGTTCTGCGGCAATTCATCCAGTCCTGAAATGCGGCTCTCCAATTCCTCGGCCGCCAGCCGAGGCGAGCCGCCCATGCTCGCCAACCTGTCAATCATCAAATCGACGTGATCCAGGTTTTCGCAGCGTTCGCATTGAACGTCGATCTGCTTCAGTTTGGATTGCCATTGGGTCAGATAGGTCTTCAGTCGCACTTGAATACATTCCGGCCGCCGTGGTTCGCCGTCCTGGGGACTTCGCATGACTGCCAACAGGTTCAAGAGGACCTCGTTGGGCGACGGTTTGGCATCATCCTCCGGAGTCCCAAGAGCGACGATATCGTCTGTCTCCGCGCTAGTCACAATGAAGGTCCAAGGCAATTCCATGTCTTCCCCAGAAGGTACACCGATCGTGGTCCGTCGCAAATCGACCTGCCAGGTTTCGCCCTCGGACAACGGTAGTTCACTGACCGATCCCTTCAGGAACTTCCACGAGGGCCGGCGCACGTGGGGAGGCTCCGGCGGCGCAAGCTTCAAAGTCTTTCGCAGCCAACTGACCGATCCCGCAGCGGCTCGCCATCCGGTCAGGAAATTGGCCGCGTAGCCGACCGCTTCGCTTTCGCCACCTCGCTCGACGTACTCCGGCATCTCGACGGGAAGCTGTTCGTGGCCGAGCAGGTATTTCGCAACGTGAGGATTCGTGTCGTGAGCTTCACATAGTAGTCGCCGGGAACTGTCGGTGTCGCCTTCCTGACAGAAAGCCGAGAACGCTTGGCTGAACAGCCATTCCGCGGAACCATCGTCCTCGTATTCACCGAGAAGCTCCTGCAATTCGTTGTGGTGGCCCAAATCGCAGTAGTACGAACAGAGAATGTAACGCACCCCCTGGTTATCGTTGGGGTTCAGACGCAACAGCTCTCGGCAGTGATCGACCGCTTCCTCGCGTTGGCCCACAGACCACTGGCACTGAGCCAAGCCCAAGCGGGCCCGCATGTAGGGCCGAGTTTCCATAATGCCCCAGAAATGGCCCTCGTATTCGCCAAACGCTTCCGGCCCGCCCAGCGCTCGTTCGCCCGCTTCCATACCCAATCGGTACATTGTCGCCGCCTCGTTCGGCGACGGAGCGATTTCCGCGATGCAGACAAAGGCATCGGCGCAGTCCGGGCAGATGTCAATTGCATCCGACGCCAATTCCAGCCGCTCTTCCAGATCGTCTACATCGTAAGCCTGATACACCAGATTCTGGGCCTCGGCCAGCGCCGAATCGCCTTCGTCGATCATTCCGGAGTCACCGAGAAACTGCCTCAAGACGCCTTCCATCACGCGCGGATCCGGCATAGGTAAATCCGCCGGTTCGCCCGATTCCTGCATCTTGGACTTGCGGCGACGAACGGGCTTCTTGCGGGACTTGCGCTTTTTCTTGGACATGAGCGGCTCCTTCCATATCGTTGGGCGTGAGACCCGCCAGAGAAGTTCCTATCCACTGCGAGTATTGTGCGGGGACCACTCCGGCAGATCAATACGGCTGGAAGCCATTTCTTGGGTGTCGGGGATCCGGAATTGGGTGGCGGAAGAGAGGTGTCGGGTGTCAGGTGTCGGGTGTCAGGAAGGAGATGTCGGGAAGAAGGGAGACCGAACCGGGATCGCTGAACATGGCGGCTCGACACAAGTATCGGCCGCCTGGCGCGAGGTCGGACCCCGTACGGATGCGAAGGACGCGTGCAAGAACGGCCCAGCCAAACCACCGCATCGACCGTGGATCACCCGCCCCGGCAAGAAGACCCCAAGGAACACATGCGAGCCGCGTTCCCACATTCCCAACGCCCCAGTCCTCCCTCCCGACACCTGAAACCCGACACCCATCCCCAAGCCCTAGCATGCTATACTGAACTGAAGGCGTTTGTTACAAAGCCGTTACAGCCATTTCGAGGTGCATGGAAAACAATAATGGCTGATGTTTCGTCTTGATATTGGCGGCGATTCGTCGTTCTTGCGTCGATTCTGCGCGGCGGCAACGCCCGCAATGCCACAAGGCCCCCTTCTTCAAGGAACCATGATATGACCTCTGTACGCATCTGGGCCATCTGCACGTTTGTTGTCTTCTTGTCTGTCACTGCCTCAGCTCAACCGCCGGCGGAAGAGAACAACGGGAACAAGGCGGATGACACGGCCATTCGCGAACAAACCATCTACGTGCCGTATTCGAAGCTGCAAGAGGTCTTCGAGGAACAAGGGCGAGGCGTTTTTCTCCCGTACGAGCAATTTCAAAAGCTCTGGAAACAGGCTCGCGCCAGCCTGCCCACTGAACCCGACGAAAAACCACCCGTGGCAGCGCTGGTCACCGAAATCGAAAGCGTGGCCACCGTAGGCGAGGAGGTCGTCAAAGTCGAAGCGAAGCTGAAGCTCGAAGTGCTGACCGAGGGCTGGCACGAAGTGCCATTGCGGCTGGCCGACGCGGCGATCCTGTCGGCCAAGCTGGGCGACCAACCGGCTCGCATCGTTTCCAAGCCACAGGTCGGCTACACATTGCTGGTGAAGAAGGAGGGCGAGCAGCCGGAAGAGCTAGAACTGGCGTTGGAGTACACCAAAGCGTTTTCCAAGTCGCCAGGCCAAAACAGCGTTTCGTTCCAGGCACCTCAAGCGCCGGTGAATCGCTGGGAAATTCACATTCCGGAATCAGGCGTCAAAGTCGAAGTCCACCCGATGATTGCAGCCACCGAGGCGCCGGGCGAGGGCGCCGACGACGAGGCGGCCGGAGAAACCGTGGTCTTGGCCTTTGTCGGTGCCGCTCCGAGCATGCGGATCGACTGGACTCCGAAAGCCGAAGGCGCTGCCGGTCTGGAAGCGTTGGCGTCCGTGCAGGCCGACCAGCAAGTGACAATTGACGAAGGCGTCGTGCGCACCAAGACGCAGTTGACATACAAGATCAGCCGGGCCGAACTGTCGCAGATGTCCGTCGAGACGCCGTCCGACCATCGAGTGTTGAACGTCTTCGATCCGAACGTCAAGGAATGGACTGTCGCGCAAGACGAAAACGTCAACAAAATCACGGTGCAGTTGTACGAGCCCGCTCGCGAAGCGCAGACGATCACGGTCGAACTAGAGAAGTTCAGCGATGATCTGCTCGATGGGCCCGTTCCGGTCCCCGTTGTCAAATCGCTCGGCGTCGGCCGGCAACAGGGCGTGGTGCTGGTGCGAGTGACTCCTGCGTTGCGGGCGGAACCAGTCACGCGCAATGGTCTCCTGCAAATGGACGCTGCCAAAGGCTGGAACTTCTCGTATCGCTACGCGTCGTTGCCGTTCGACTTGTCGTTCAGCGTCGAGAAGGTCGAACCGCAGATCCGCACTCGTGAACTGATCGAAGCCTACTTCGAGCCCGAGCGGCTGACAGTCGATCTGTTTGTCCTTTACGACATCAAACGCGCCGGCGTATTCCAACTGGAGTTGGACGTGCCGCAGGGATTCGAAGTGGAAGACGTCCGAGGGCACGCCGCCGCCGGTGCCACGGCAGTCGCTCGCGATACCTACCACTTGCAGGGCGACGACAAGACGCGTCTGGTCGTCAATCTTTCCAGCAAGGCGGAGGGTAAGGTCGGTTTGCTCGTCGAGTTGACGCAACGTCTGGAAGACCCGAACCTGTTGACCCCGACCGGCAATGCATCCGACATCGCCCTGCCATTGCCGCGCGTAGCGCCGCAAGGCGTTGAACAGTCGACTGGCCGCCTGATCGTCTATGGCCCCGAGAGCCTGCGGGTAAACCCAACCACGCAAGATGGCGTGCAGGCGATTTCGGTCGCCGAAGCCTTGGAAGACACCGCCACAACTCGCGACGGCCGCTTCGGGGAGGCGCGCGAAGTTATGGCCTTCGCCTACACGCGCGAGCCGGTCGATTTGGTGATGGCGGTCGAACGCCGTAAGCCCTACATCACCGCTCGGCAGTTCCTGTTGGCCCGGATCGAATCCGGCGTGGTGAAGTACGAGGCGACGTTCTTCTACGACATTCGCTACAGCAGTGTGAAGTCGCTGCGTCTGGATGTGCCGGCGGAATTGGCTGGCCAGATTCACAACGACACTACCGCCGTCGCGCGCGATGCGACGCTGGAGCCACAGCCGGACGACGTTGCTGATGGGTACGTGGCGTGGAGCCTGACGGGCGATACCGAGTTGTTTGGCCGAGTGACGATGAAGTTTTCGTGGGAGAAGAAGATCAAGCAACTAGAAATCGGCGGAACCATGGACGAGCCCGAACGCCTGCCGCGGCTTGTGCCGAAAGCCGTGGACCGGGGTGAAGGACAAATCGTCATTGCCAAGGCGGAAACCCTGGACGTGCGCGTCTCGGGCGACGCGGTTGGCCTTCGGCCGATCGACCCACAGCACGATTTGATGAGTGACGTCGCCAAAGTGGAAGATGCGGCGCGAGCGTTCGAGTTCCACGACGATTGGGAGTTGGCGATCACAGCCACGCGGTATGAGTTGATCGAAGTCAAGCGGACCAGCATCGAACGGGCCGTGGTGCGAATGGAAGTCACTCGCAGCGGCGAGATCTCCGTCCAGGCCCTTTACCGCATGCGCAGCGCCCTGCAACGCTTGGACATCGTACTGCCCAAGGACGTGGACTTCGACACCTCGCCGCTCTCAATCAACGGCCGGTCGTTTTCGCTGGAACGCGGGGACCAAGGCAAGAACGAGTTCTACATTCCGCTTGCGAGCCAGAATTCCGAGGACCCGTTCCTGATCGAGTTGCGCTACACCATGAAGGGCGATCATCGCCGGTTGGATCTACCGGAGTTCCCCAGCAAACCCGCGGTGCAGAAAGTGTATCTATGTGCTTACATACCACGCGAGCTGGCATTGCTGGGAGCCACGGGGCCTTGGACGGACGAAATGGAATGGCGATGGTACGAAGCGCTCGGCTCCAGGCCATATCCCCACAGAGACGACAGCGAGTTGATCGAATGGGTCGTCGAGGATCTGCCACTGGACAACCCACCCGAGGAGTTCGTCACGGACGGGCGGCTGTACACGTTTTCCACCCTCGCGCCCGGGGCGCCGCCGAAAGGCTCCTTGCGACTGGTAGCCGCAAAGGAGATCGTACTACACGGGTCTGTGTTCGCCGTCGTCGTCATCTTGGGCCTGCTATTGATCTTTCAACCGCTTAGCCACAAGTTCGCTGCAGTGGCCTTGCTGGTCGCGCTGCTTCTGGCGGCAGGCGTCTTTCTGCCGACATTCTCGCGGCAGATCATGGACGGTGCTTTGTTCAGCGCCGTAGCGATCGTGGCCGCCGTGTGGCTGATATGGCACGTGATAAAAGCCTGGCCTCACGTCATTGCCGCCCTCTCCCGCAGGAGACCTGCCGCGGCAAGTTCGACGAGCGAAGAGCCGCCGGCGGAGGCCACCGCGGAACCTGAATCACCGGCCGAGTCTCCACCGTCACCAGAGGCGGAAGACGCACCGGAAGGCGAATCGCCCTTCGGAGGTGAGTCAGAAGAGGAAGGTGACACTGAGAGCAAGAAGTCGGAAGAAGCCACTGGCGGTGAGCCGGCCGACGACCAGCAGAAAGGAGGCCGCGACGATGCGTAGCAAACCACAAACGCCAGCTTGTAGTGCCGCCTTCAGGCGGTCTTGGGGTAAGCATCGTTGGAGAAAACCGCCTAAAGGCGTCACTACGAACGACGCCTCCGCAAATCTGTGGGTGGCCTTTCTGTTCCTGGCTCTCTTGCCCGCAAGCAGCCGCGATGTGCTGGCCCAAAACGACGGCGATGATAAACAGCTCGTTCGCGAGATTTACGTTCCCTACGAAGATCTGAACGTACTGCTGGAAAGCGAGGTACGGCGAGCGTTCTTGACGCGCGAGGAGTACAACGAACTGCTGGCGAAGGCCAAGGAGACCAAGCCCGATGAACCAGCGCCTCACGGAGCGGTCATCCTTGCCGCCGATTACGAAACGACGATTGAAGAAGGACGTGCCCGCCTGAAGGGCGTGTTGGACATCGAGGTCCTGGACGAAGGGCTGCACGCATTGCCGCTGGATCTGGCCGGAGTCGGCGTGCGCAGTGCGACCATGGCCGGCAAATCGGCTGCGATTGGTCTGAACGAAGCTGGCCAGGCGGTCCTGTTCGTCGAAGGCGAAGGACACAGCCGCCTGGAATTGGAAATGGTCGCTCCGGTTCAGACTTCGGCCGCCCAACAGACGCTCGACTTCCGCCTGCCCACGCCGGCTGCGACGCGCATGCGAGTGACGGTCCCAGGTAACGTAGAAGTGAAAAGCGGTGCCAAGCTGGTCAGCCGGACCGTGGACGAAGCGGCTGGCGTGACACGTTTTGAAATGCTGCCCACGCGCGGTCAGATGTCGCTGGTCATGTCGCTGAACAACCGCATGCTGCGGCGCCAACGTGTGGTTGTGGCTCGCAGCATCTTGGTGGACGAAGTCACGGTCGGGTACGAACGACTGCACGCCACCGTTTCGCTGGACGTGCTGCACGGAGCGGCCGACAGTCTCCGTTTTACTTTGCCCGACGGATTCGAGCCCACCGAGGTGCAGGGCCCGCAGGTGTCCCGATGGGTCGTGAACGAAGCCGATGGCCAACGCGTGTTGGAAGTCATCTTGCGCGAAGCAGCGACGGAAACCGTGATCTTGAACCTCTCGGCCACCAGAACGCCGACTCGAATGGCCGACTGGACCATGCCGAAGCTGGTGCCGCTGGACGTGGCCGGACAAGTGGCTGTCGTGGGCCTGGTGGTCGAAGACCGCCTGAAGACCGAATCGCTCGCTTACCAAGGCTTGATACCGGTAGACAACGGCAGTTTGGCGCCTGCACTGCCCGAGAGTATCTTCCGCGTCGAACCAGGCGCCCCGCGCGTTCGACAAGTCGCGGCGTACTACGCGCCCGGTCAGCAATACTCGCTGGCAGCCGATTTCCGCAAGCCGCCCGAAAGGCTGGAGGTGACGACGAATTTGCTGTTGATACTGGAGGAGACCGGGCATCGCGTACACGGTGGCTTCTCGTTGTTGCCGGAAGTCGAAAAGCTGTTTGCCGTCCGCTTCTCGATCCCCACGGGCTGGCACATCGACGAAGTTACCGACGTGGTCGGTAATGATTTGCCAATGGAGCGATATGACGATCCTCAAGGAGAATCGGTGGTTCACGTGCGGCTTCCGCGAGGCGTTCCACCCGGCGAAGTCACCAGCGTCCTGTTCAAAGCGTCCTGGGTCCCGGCGGAATGGCTTGGGAATTGGCCACAGCAAAGGGTCGAGTTTCCCCGCTTCGTCGTCCAAGGCACGGCTCGCGACATCGGCGCGATCGCCGTTCGTGCAGACGACGATTTTGTCGTTCGACCGGACGAGTTGACGGGCGTTTTGCCGTTGGACGAAAAGGAAAAAGGGAACTACGGCCTAGGCGGCGTCGAGTCCAGTTTGGCTTACCGCTACGACGGGCAGCCCTACCAGGCCACGATGACGGTGACGCGCCAGACACCCACGATCACGGCCAGGAGTTTTTCCTTTTTGCACATTGCTCCAGGCAGTCTAACGGCGCACTACGAG
>JADHUC010000256.1 GCA_016784735.1 Pirellulaceae bacterium
GATTTTGCCGCCTTCTCTGGCGCCATCCAGGACTGCCTGGCGCGCACCCACACGGATTACAAGCCGGAACTCGACTCCTTACTCACACTCAATTTCCAAACGTTCCCTAAACCGCAAATCCAAGCCGTTTGACGTATAGCAGTGGACGTTCCGATGAAACGAAAGGACGAAAGCGTGTTCTACGTCGACGTCAGTGCGACGTTGGTTCATCTGAAAGGCGAGCGTCTTCTCATGGGCCAATTCCGCGACATGACCGAGCGCAGACAGGCACAGAAAGAGATGCGCACGCGAGCCCGGCAGTTGGCGGCCCTGAACTCGTTGAGTCGCCGCGTCAACAGCCGACTCGATCTGGATCAGGTCGTGCAACAGGCGCTGGAAGGCGTTGCCGAAGAGGTCGGCTCTGACCAGCAGTTGCTTTTCCTTCGCCGAGAAGGAGATGAGGATTTGTATCAGATTCACCCAAATACAGCAAGCTTTTCTTGCGAAGCGATCATCGCCCACAGTGCGGGCGAATGTTTGTTCGGACGGGCCTTCAGTTCGCTAGAGCCCGTCTACTCGCGTGACATCTCCGACGATTCCCGATGCACGCGAAATGAGTGCAGGCAAGCAGGTTTTCGTTCGCTTGCCGCACTGCCCCTGATCAGTGGCGACGAAGCGTTCGGGGTATTGGGCGTCGCGTCGAAGACAATTCGTGACTTTGGCGAGGAGTCAACATTCCTGGGGACCATGACCAATGAAATCGCCGCCGGTTTAAGCAATGCGCGGCTCTACGACGAAGTGCGAAGACACGGCGACGAATTGGCCAGCGCCTACGAAAAAATCCAACGCATGAACGCCGAGTTGGAGCGTCGTGTGGAGCAGAGGACTGCAGAGGTTCAATCGGCGAACCAGGAGTTGGAGGCATTCACCTATTCGGTAGCACATGATCTCCGCGCACCGCTGCGGGCCATGGAGGGCTTTGCCACCGCTCTGGCCGAAGACTGCTCAGATCGCCTTGGCGCGGACGGCCGCGAGTACTGTCAGCACATTGCTGACTCGGCGCAGCGCATGGACGAATTGATCAACGATCTGTTGGCCTACAGCCGGCTGGGTCGAACCGAGTTACGTATGCAGCCAGTTGGTGTGGAGCGAGCCGTCAGACAGGCAATCGGGCAGCTCGAATCCGAAATCGACGAAAGGCAAGCATTTGTGGTCGTGGAAGGAACGCTTCCCGATGTGATGGCACATTACAGCACGATCGTTCAAATCTCGGCGAATTTGATTAGCAACGCGGTCAAGTTCGTCGCGCCGGACGTGCGGCCTGAAGTGAGAATCCGGGCCGAACCGCGCGAGGGTTCGGTGCGGCTATGGGTCGAAGACAACGGAATCGGTATCGACGATGAATATCATGAACGGGTCTTCCGCGTTTTCGAACGCTTGCACGGCATCGAGAGTTATCCGGGAACTGGAATTGGCCTGGCCATCGTCAGCCGTGCCGTTAATCGTCTGGGCGGAAGGTGCGGCGTCGAGTCTCGTCCTGGCACGGGTAGCCGTTTTTGGGTAGAATTCAATGCCGAGGAGGAGGGTGATGCCTGACCAAAGGGAGACTCTGTTGATCGTCGAGGACGATCCGTACGATACGAAGTTGACCAAGCGAGCTATCAAGAAGGCCAGGATCCTGAACCCCGTGCAAACCGTCGAAGATGGTGAAGCGGCCATAGCGTATCTGGCAGGCAAGCCACCCTACGATGATCGAAGCCAATATCCGCTACCCGTGTTGGTGCTGCTGGACCTGAAGTTGCCGGAAGAAGGATGGATTCGAGGTCCTGCACTGGCTGCGCCGGCAGCCGATGCTGCAGCGATTGCCTTGCGCGCGGAGGTGGGCGTACCAAGTCACGCAGGCGCATTTCTTTTGGGCGCGGAGGTCGCCCCCACCCACGCAGCGAAACGAAATTTGCCAACCTGCAGCGGCCACATCGACCGACGCAAGGTCCGGGCAAACGGATACCGAGACCAGACGTGTCGGAAATCGAGCCGTTTTGACGCTGGTTAGCGGCGACGGCCTTGACGGGCACGGGCCGGATTCTGAGCCGGTTTGACTCAAGCCGCCGAGGCAGAAACGACGCACGTGGCGTGGCCAGCCCACAGGTCCAGTCGGCACAATATTGTGTGAACTACTTGCGACGGGTATACTCGTACTCCGTCCGCGTTTGCTTCGCACGAGAAACGGACAATCACCGTAGGCACATGAACGATCTGATCGCGACCACGCATATCGGAGGATGTCACGATGAAAAGGAACCGCCGTTTGTCGTTGGAGAGCCTCGAACAGCGATTGGTACTCGACAGCATCGGGCTAAATGCTGTGATTGTCGCTCTGAACGAAAACGTTGGTGAATCTGATGCCGTGGCCCGAGGCGTCGTAAATGCCCACGGTGGCCAACTTGGCCACGTCTACGAACACGCCATCAAAGGCTTCTCGGCGCAGTTGCCCGATGCCGCCCTGCAGGCGCTACTAAAGAATCCCCTGGTCAAGCAGATCGAGCCCGATTTGCAGATGCAAGCGTTCGAGCAAGTCGCCCCGACAGGCGTTGATCGGATTGAAGCGGACTCGAACTTAACGGCGAAGATCGATGGGATTGACGAGCGAGTTGATGTGGACATTGCCATCCTCGACTCAGGCATTGACGGTGACCATCCTGACCTGAATGTTGTTGGGGGTTACAACGCAACGAAAGGACCCACCTCCAAGTGGAACGACGGCTACGGTCACGGGACGCATGTCGCGGGCACGGCCGCGGCACTCGACAACGGAGTAGGTGTGGTCGGTGTCGCGCCGGGCGCCCGGCTTTGGGCGGTCAAGGTATTGGGGAACAACGGCACCGGACGCTTGTCTGACATTATCGAGGGCATTGACTGGGTAACGGCGAATGCCGCGACAATCGAAGTCGCCAACATGAGCCTCGGCGGCCAAGGAGTTAGCACGACCTACCGTGAAGCCATTCAAGCCAGCGTGCACGCCGGCGTTGTCTACGTCGTCGCAGCGGGAAATGAATACCGCGACATCCTGGGAGCTGATTTCCAGTTCGGAACATCCGACGACACGATTCCGGCTGCTTATCCGGAGGTGGCCACGATCAGCGCTATCGCGGATACCGACGGGATACCCGGCGGATACGGTCCACTTACCGACTACGCCGACTACTTTGGCAGCTACGAGGACGACACGTTCGCCGACTTCAGCAATTTCAGTAACAGCGATGGCAACGGTGAGTCGTGGTATCTAGATCTCGACACAAACGGTGATCCGAATAATCCCGTTTCGTCCGCCGGTTTGGGCATCGACTTGATGATGCCGGGTGTCGATATCGACTCAACATACAAGGACGGCGGCTACGCTGTTGGCAGCGGCACCAGCATGGCCTCGCCCCACGCGGCTGGATTGGCAGCGCTCCACATCGCGACAAATGGTCGGGCCACTGATGCTGCCGGTGTGTACGCGATACGTCAGGCGCTGATTGACGCGGGGAAACCATGGCGCAGCGAGGAGGGGCTGGGGCTCATCACCGGTTCGAACCCTGACAGCCCCGACAAGCACGAGGAAAACCTCGGCTGGGCGGGACCCTCGGGACCGGTCGACCAACTTCCCACGGTCACCGTCACCAGCCCTACGGACGGCGGAACCGTTTCCGGGACTGTCACAGTGGAGGCTGACGCCAGCGACGACGTCGCGGTCACGCAAGTCGAATTCTTCGTCAACGGATCAAGCATCGGCATTGACTCGGACGATACGGACGGCTGGTCGGCAACCTGGGATACCATTAGTTCCGGCGACGGTTCCCACACGGTCACGGCCACTGCAACGGATACCGCCAGCCAGAGCGCAAGCGATAGCGTGACCGTTACCGTCGATAACGTCGACGATGCTCCCACAGTCGCAATCACTAATCCCGCCGACGCTTCCACGGTTTCGGGGACCGTCAATGTCTCCGCCGATGCCAGTGACGACCATGGTGTGAGTCAGGTCGAATTCTTCGTCGGCGAGTTAAGCATCGGCGTTGACTCGGACAGTAGCGACGGCTGGTCGGCAACCTGGGATACAACCAGTTCCGGCGATGGTTCCCATACAATCACGGCCACGGCGACGGATACCGCCAGCCAGACCGCGTCGGACAGTGTTGGGGTGACCGTGAACAACACAGTCGCCACCATGCACGTGGGCGACTTGGACGCCACCTCGACGAGTCAGGGTAGGCGATGGACGGCCATGGTCACCATCACGGTCCACGACGCTGCTGAGAATCTGGTCGTGGATGCCGAAGTTGGTGGCAGTTGGAGCGGAGGCGTCTCGGGAGACGCTTCTTGTATCACAGATGCGACCGGCACGTGCACGGTCGAGCGATCCGGTATTCATAAGAAGGCTGGGGTGGTTACGTTCACGGTAGACAGCGTGACCGGCTCGCTAAGCTACGATCCCGGTGACAACCATGACGAGGATGGCGGCAGCGACGGCACGTCCATCAATGTGAACAAGCCTCTTCACATTGCCAAACCGTCCGTTAACGATGATCTTGTCGGCGCCCCGCTCACACAATCCATGGTCCGTCCCGTCGTGGATGCGGCCATCTCGCACTGGGCCGCCGCGGGGGTGGCGTCGGACAGTTTAGACGCCCTGAGAGAAGTTGATGTTGAAATCTTTGATCTGCGTGGTTCGCTATTGGGATTGGCCTACTCGGATTGGATCGTGTTGGACCGGGATGCCGCAGGTTACGGCTGGTTGGCCGATCCTCTTGTGGCAGGCTCGCTTCATTCAGGTGCCGTGGACTTATTCTCGGCGGTGACCCATGAATTCGGGCACCTGCTGGGCTTCGAACACAATGACCGCCAGCGCGACGTGATGGCGCCAAACCTGAACCTGGACACTCGCCAACTATACAGTGGCACGCAGTTGACGTTAATAGACAGACTGGTCTTCGCTCCACTCACGTCATCGCGCCCTGGTGATCTCGACGACCATGACGAACCCAGTGTATTGGCCGATATCAAGTTGGCAGAGCTCCCTTCCGCTATGTCCATCGCAGCTCAGCCACAGAGACCTGTGCGAGCGGATGATGCACGGCTGTTCGACGACGCGATAGATGACGCGACGTCGATTGACGACGAGTTGCTCGATCTGTTGGTTCAGGAACTATAGCTGGCCGGGGCGATAACGCAACACACACGAGCCGCCGAGCTTCCAAGCCCGGCCGTTTGAATGTTTCTTGATGGCGAATGTCACTCTCCCGCCGCGAATGTCGAATTACCCTAGGGGCCAGTATAGTCAGCCGACATCGAAACTCATTGAAAATCCGGAGTTCATGCGTGCCAACAGGATGAATCTCGGACAACGTTCGATATCGCGATGGCGTAACCTCCTCTCGACCTCCGTCCTCCCCCGCCGCCCCTCAATCGCTCTGGGCAGGGAATGAGACGTGGGTACGGGTGTGCGCGAACCTTGAGCAAGCCGCGAAGAGGATTGAAGTGGGGCCGACCCACTCGCATTCGGGGACGGTGTCATCGGTCCGCGCCTTTCCAGGGGCTCTCATTTAGCCACCATTTTTCCAAGCGACAGCAGATCGACTAGCGCGCACAGGTCGCCCCCACCCAAGCAAGAAACGCACCCGTCCACATCGACCGAGGTCTCGCACCAGAATCTGTTGGCGCACTTCCCCCCCACGTTCCCGCGTGTGGCCTGTTTTCGCCGCTGGCGTTTCGCTCCGCGTCCCCCTGCCGGCCGCGACGTAGGCCATCTGGTGGCCGCGAATCGCCCCCCTTTCCGCGGCTGAGAAGTCGCGGTCGTGCCGAGTTAGTAAGTCGGTAACTGTAGGAATTCGAGGTTGGCTACCTCGATGAAATCAGTTGATTCGTCGTGCAATCGCCGAGCCTATCCTGCGTGACGATGCACGATAGCGCCCCACGGCCCGTCCAAGACGCCTGACAGAAATCCTTGGCGCAACTCAGTTTAAGGGGTAGACTGCGCGCTTGATGTTACGAGCGTTATCGTGCAGGCTCGGCGATTAACAACACAGGATAGGTGCACGAGAAACAGAGTTCTGCCAGGAGAGCGCATGCAATCTATCAAGCCCCGCGCCGACAAGTTCCTCCCAGTACATTGCGCTGTGCTAACTGCGCTCCTCACAGCCGTTGCCTACGCCGAACCGGAACTGTCCGTTTCGCCTGCAATTGCCATTCGCTACTCTACGGAACGGGGGAAGTACTACCAACTCCAGGTGAAGAGAGACGGTGATTGGAAGAACGTGGGCTTCGCTGCACAGGGAACGGGAAGACCATGTGCGGGGCTCTATCCCTCCGGTGAGTACCGTGTGATCTCTCCATCGAGTGAATGGGTGATGGTGTGGGCTGACGAATTCGATGGGGATGATCTGGATTTCAGCAAATGGGAGAAGGAAGAAAATAACTACGGAGGGGGAAACAACGAGCGCCAAGCCTACCGGACTGATCCCAAGTATTGTTTCGTGAAGGACGGTGTTCTGAATCTCGCCGTGTACCGTGACCCACACACCACGTGCGATGGTAAGACGCAGCCCTACTCATCTGCCCGAATCCGAACGCAGAAGCGGGGTGAGTGGAAGTACGGACGCTTCGAGGTCCGCGCCAAGATGCCCAAGGGGCAGGGCATCTGGCCCGCGGTTTGGATGTTGCCAACCGAGTCGAAGTACGGCGGTTGGGCTGCAGGCGGTGAGATCGACATCATTGAATCGCGAGGCAGTGCAGTCCATGAGACTACCGGCGCGATTCATTTCGGAGGAGCCTGGCCTCGCAACACCTATCTTTCTCATCGCTACACGTTCCCGGAACAGGATGCTGCCGAGGCGTTTCATCTCTACACTCTCGAGTGGAACGCCGACGAGATCAAGTGGTACGTCGACGGGAAACTGTGCAGAACACGCAGCAAGGACGAATGGTTTTCCGAGGCAGCGCGGAAAGACGCACACGCGCCGTTCGACCAGCCATTTCACTTGATCGTCAACGTTGCGGTTGACGGTCGTTTCTTCGAAAAGACTGATCAACGTGCCGACTTGCTGCCGCCCGACGCCTTTCCCCAGATTCTGGAGGTCGACTATATCCGCGTGTACCAGTGGGCGGAGTGAACACCGGAAGCTATATGGCAGAACCAGGCGCGGTCGTGCCGAGTTAAGTCGGTAACGGTAGGGAATCGAGGCTGGCTACCTCTAAGAAATCAGTTGATGTTATCCAGGAAGCCGAGGAACCGGATGAGGGAGATCTTCACGTCCGTTTCTGCGGGCGGCTTGGTCGAGCGATCGCCGAGCCTACCCGGACACCATGAAGCCATTGACGCCCATGTCTGGCCGTCACAGCTTACCCCTTTCCGCGGCTGAGAAGGTCTTCAAGCTCCGATACTTCGCTGGTCTGTCTGTGGAACAGGCGGCTGACACGCTTGGCATTTCGTACATATTCGCTGATCACATACTCCCAGCGAATATGATGAGGTTCAGGGGAATCGAGATGATCAGCAGAATCGTGGCAATGATGCCCACGATCATCCCCGCCTGAGTCAAGCCTTCACCGGACCGGTCCATGCGACCCGCGCGGATTTCCTTTAGATCCGCCGATCCCATGACCCAAGCTGCGATCCCGAACGGCCCACAACACAGGATTCCCACAATCCCAAACGTCAATATCAGGCCCCCGCGATGCGGCTTCGCGTAACGCGGCGTCACGCCCAAGGGACTACTAGGTGATTGGTATGGATTGGGAGACGGCCCCGGTAGGTCGGCAAAAGGATTGACCGGTTCAGCGGGCTTGTCCGTGTCAAATGGACTTGCGTCGCTCGGCGCTGGCGCTGGAGACTCGCCCGCCGTGGGAACCGTGGCAATCGACCCACACTTCGGACAACGTGCTTTCTTGCCCGCATGCTCGTCGCCCACGCGAAGAGTCTGTCCACAACCCGTACAGCTCAATTCGATCGGCATGTTCCGTTCCTAGTTATTGGCCCGCCGAAAGGTCGAAATAGCGCTGCCCAACCTACGAACGTGCAGACGCCTCGTCAACCCGCTACACCGACGCAGCGAATCGGCCCCCGAAACTGCCTTCCCCCGCTGGCCGCGACGTGGGCCAACGCGGTGGGGACCTGGGCGCGAGTCGTCCCCCTTTCCGCGGCTGAGAAATCGCGGCACCATGGAAGCGACAGCAAGAAGAGAATGCTGCTGTTCAACAAGACGCTTTCCGCGTCTGAGAAGTCGCGGCACCGGGAAGCGGCCCGCGACACCCATCTCGTATCGCGTGTCGGCACTTTCCGCGGCTGAGAAGTCGCGGCACCATGAAGACGCGCCAGATGTCGTACCCGCGGATGTTTGTCTCTTGTTGTTTGGGTTACTATGATCCTATCGAGAAGGAAGACGCGTGCATCAATCCTCGAAACTCGTTTCGGTTGTGGTCTGTCTGTCATCGCTAGGCCTTCTCGTTTTCGTTCAGTCGACGTTCGATTGTAGGAGATACTGATGAGCAACAGCCTTTGTCTGTCAGTGGTACTTGGAATGGGTGTTGCCTTGGGGGGGCGATGCATGACCGCATCAGCCGAAACGGAGAGCTTCATTCAGGACAGGTTCGCAATCGGCTTCTGGGTTGACCCGCCCATCGGCGACGACGCCGACTTCCGCTACAAGGAAATCGCCGACGCCAATTTCACCATGGTCCTCGGCGGATTCGGCGCTAGAACGCGGGAGACCGTCAAGAAACAGATCGAGCTCTGCGAAAGATACAACCTGAAGGCCGTTGTTTCCCGCGCCGGTCTCCCGCCCGACCAGTTGCCCGAAAGTCCCGCCGTCTGGGGCTACATGATCCGCGACGAGCCGAACGCGATGGACTTCCCCGATCTCCGCAAGACCGTTGAAGAAATCCGCGCCGCCCGCCCCGGACGCCTCTCCTACATCAACCTCTTCCCCAACTATGCCAACGAAAAGCAGTTGGGAACGAAGACGTACGACGATCACGTCAAGCGCTTCGTTGACGAGGTCGGTGTGCATGTCCTGAGCATGGACCACTATCCCATCATGAAGCCCGGCGTGGACAACCGGCAGGGCTACCTCGACAACATGGAAACCATACGAAAGTACTCGCTGAAGAAGGACATCCCGCATTGGAACTTCTTCAACGTCATGCCCTACGGCCCTCACTCCGACCCGACCGAGGCACAGATCAAGTGGCAAATCTACACGTCCCTCGCCTACGGCTCCAAGGGCGTGCTGTATTTCTGCTATTGGACACCGCGGGGTGGCGAGTTCCCAAAAGGAGGCGCGATCATCACCGCCGAGGGGCGGAAAACACGTCACTACGAACAGGCGAAGCGAGTCAATCACGACATAAAGCAATTGGGGCCAACACTCATGTCGTTGACCAGTATTGGGGTCTACCGCGTGAACCCAGACAAGAACCCGGACGATGTGCTAAAGGATGCGCCTATCACGAACCTGACGAAGGGCGACTATCTGGTCGGTCTCTTCAAGCACGCCGACGGGCGATGGGCGGTCTTGCTCAACAACTACAGTTTTGCATACACAGCATGGCCAACCGTGGTGTTTTCTGTACCCGTTGAGCAAGTCCGAGAGGTATGCAAGAAGACAGGGGAGGAGATTCCGGTAGTTGACGACAGCCCTGCCATGGAGGGATTACAGATTTCGCTCGATTCAGGAGAAGGGCGCTTGTTCCTTCTGCCCCGGTAACTGCTGGCTGGCAAGCGGCGGATTGTCCTTCCAGACTATGCTTTCGTGGCCGCAGGAATGTGCCAACCTGCTGTTGCCCGCTTTCCGCGTCTGAGAAGTCACGCTCGTGCCGAGTTAAATCCGTAACTGTAGGGAATCGAGGTTGGCTACCTCGAAGAAATCAGTTGATGTCATCCAGGAAGTGCAAATCCTCGCGTGGGCAAAGGCTAGCCACCAGCCCGGTAGCAGAACCCGTGGTCATGCCTGCAGCCTCATCGTGTGGAAACGTGCGAAGCCGAGGAACCGGATGAGGGAAATCCTCACGTCCGGATCTGTGGGGGGCTTGGTCGAGCAATCGCCGAGCCTACCCGGACACCATGAAGCCAAGCCATGCGGATGGCACCGGCCCAGTTTTGATTATCGACTACTAACGGCGTTTCAGCGTTGCGACCCAATGCGCGGTCGCATCCGGCCGCTCGATGGTCACCGTACTTCCCCCGGCCATGCGGCGGGTTGGCCCCCAATTACCCGTATCCACATTGACCCAACGCAACTCGAACGTCTCGCCGGAGAGCGTGTCGAGTTTCAGGCCGACGGAGCCGGCGCCCTTTTTCGTGAAATACAGGATGTACACCTTGCCTGGATCGGCGGCCAGATACGCTTCATCCGTCTCGCGGCGGGTCAACAACTCCATGGCGGGCGAGACATCCCAGAACTTGACGACCGATTCAACCTTCCGTGTGGCGGTCATGCAGGCTCTGGCCTCGGGGTAGAGCCCGACTCCTGCCGTTGGGCGGTGGAATCGCACACCGGCGACGCCAGCCAGCAGATTGCGCCACCACTCTTCGATGCCGTTGTCGGTGTCGCCCGGTTTGAAACGACTCCAGGGACGCCCGTCGAGCGCCAGGTCGTTTCCGTAGATCTTGGTCATGTGCAACAGGCAGGGCGGATCCGCCTTTTCGGCGACACCAACGACTGAAGTCAGCGTGTTCCAATGCGACTCGTCCGCGTGGCGGCTGTTGATTTGGGAGATGTCAACATAGTCGTACGTCGCGCGGTCGCGCAATTGGCGCACGAGACCGCGCGATTCTGTCCCGTCAAACGCATCGTCGATCATATCGGTGGTCAGCACCTGTTTGCCTTGTGACTTTGCCGTACGTTTGATGAACTCCATCCAATACTGGCCCCAAGCGAGATCCTCGTGCGTTTCGTTATTCATGCAGTACAGCACGTTGTCGTAAGCCAGCGACACTTGCATGAGTTTGGCCATGAACTTCTCCTGGTAGCCGCGCACGACATCGTATTTCTTCCGCCGCGCCGGAAGCGCCGCCTCGTAAACCGGATGCCCGGGGACTCCCTGCAGGAACGGGTGTTTTTTGTAGGATCTGTAGGAAGCGGCCAAACCAGAAGATTCGCTCGTGTAGTTCACATTGTTGTTCGGGTTCCACGGACTGACGGGCCAGGAGCCCCAACTGCCGTCGATCAGGTCGAAGCGATCCCAGATTTCGAGTTGGACGATGATCTTGCGGCGGTGGGCCTCGCTTAAGAAAGTGTCCAAACGGCGCCAGAACGGCCCGTCCATGACGTTCAGGTCGTACAGACCGGCCGCCTTTCCGCAAAACGGCATATCCTGGATTCCAGACGCCATCCCGGGATCGAACACGCAGCGCAAGCAGTTTCCACCGGCCGCCGCCAGCAAATCCATCGCCTGGGCGATCTCCTGCGGCGTGCTGACGCCCTGGTTGTCGCGGTCGTTGTCCGTGTCGTGATCGATGAACGGATTGTGTCCGTGATTCCAACCTCCCAGAAGCAGGACACGCTCTCCGCGATACGACCAGTACCGTCCATCAATCGTGATTTGCCCGCGGGCCGCCGTTCCGAACACAAAGACGCCCAGCACGATCGCGACCGCCAAAAGGGGAGCTATTCGCATGATCATCTCGCTTCTTTCAAGTATGTTGTTTCGATCACCTCGGGGGTCATGTGATAACTGTCTCTCTGGTTCACCGGCACCTCCCGGACTGATCGCGATTCCAATCCCCATACGGCTACTCAGTGTACCGAAAGGCCCGCTCTCGTCAAGAAATTGACTTCATCGCCATACGTACTCTTGATCCTGCGTGATCGGGTTTCCGCGGCTGAGAAGTCTCGGCCCCATTGATGCAATCTGTGTATGGCGTTCCAGAGTTAGCCAAGCACGTGACCGGTACACCCAAGAATAGAAGGACGGGGTTGACCACCAGCTTGCCAAGCATGAGTTACTGGGCTGCGGAACTGCTATAATCGCTGGCGTCGTGATCGACGTTTCCAAGATCTCGTTTCACATCGAGCAAGGCGAACGATGTCAGCAAACACAGCCAATGGCTTCGTTTGTCGAAGTTATCGCATAGCAGGCTTCGCCAGCAGCCGAAGAACATGTGCCGCGATGATCTGGCTGCTGACGTGCGTGTTGACTATGACGAACGGCTACGGGATCGAGTTCAGGGACCGCGAAGCTGTGATGTGGCGGTGTGAGGAGTGGGTGCTTGAGAACACTTCGTGGCCCGGGAATCCCTATGACGTAGCCGCTGAAGTCACCTTCGCGCATTCCTCCACTGGCGCACGCCGTAAGACTCCGATGTTCTACGTGGGTGAAAACCGGTGGAAGTTTCGATTCACTGGTACACGGAACGGAGCGTGGACCTTCTCAACGTCCAGCAGTGATCCCGAACTTGCCGGGCACACGGGCTCGGTGATGGTTCGCCCAAGAGCCAACGCCAACGTGAAAGGATTCCTGACGCACGTGGGGAACAAGTACGCAATCATGTTGGAGGACGTCGACGACTTGGAAGGATACGTTTATCAAGTCTTCATGAACCAGCAGGACTACGAGCAACAGCATGAGCATCCCACACGGATCTTGGGACACCCCACCCGAGCGAAACTCATCCCCACGTACTGGAACAACACGCGGGAGAACGGGTTTGACATCTACTTCTTCGCCGTCTTCTACAGTTGGTTCCGGATGGGCGCCCTGGGTATCAGTGATTTCTCCGGTAGCGCAGACCCAGAGTTGGACCAACCCGACCCAGCCCTGTTTGACACGCTCGAACTCGCCATCAAGCATGCACATGAACGAGGCGGACGCACCCACATCTGGGCCTGGGGGGACAACGATCGGAAGCAGACGCCCAATCACCTTGGCGACGGTTTCAGAGGCAAGAGGCATCGGCGGCTCATCCATTACATCGCTGCCCGACTGGGGCCATTGCCCGGATGGAGCATGAACTTCGGCTTTGACACCGTCGAAATGCCCAATGCAGAGGCGGACACGGCTTGGTGGGCCGACGAAATGAACCATACGATGGGCTGGCCGCATATATTGACGTCACGGGGATGGGAAGATGCCAGCTTCGCAGCGAACTCATACGCTGGATTCGGCGGGAACCCCTACGACTTAGAAACAACCGACAAGGGGCCAGCCGATTACCAGGAAATCAGGCGGCATATGGAGACCCACAAGCGCAAGCCTTCTGTCTATGAGGAACGCCACACGTACAACCGCTGGAAATGTTGGCCGGGAAGCGTCTCCGACCCGGACAGGCTCAACGAAACCGGCTGCCGTCGGTTGATCTGGTGGGAGACTATGGCAGGAGGAATGGGAGGTTTCTTTGGTCACTTTTCCGAACGGTTCAACAGGTACGGACCCTTCCGTCCAAATGGTCCGTGCGGTTATCATCCCAACTCCCTCAAGCGGGCATTCTGCACACATCGGGACTTCTGGAAGAACGGGCGACTGAGATTGGGCATGGTGCCGGAGAACGATCGCGTCAGGGACGCTGAAGGGTACTGCCTGGTGGGCACCGATAGGAAGCACTTCGTCTTTTTCGTTGAGGACGTGGACTCCGTCACGGTCGACCTCAGCGGCATGGCGAGCAGTCAGCGGTGTGTGGCCGTGGACGCCAAGTCGGACTATGAAGAGATCGACAGAGGTAATCTAGCGGCTGGTGTCCATACGCTTGACCTGGGCATGACCTCAGATTGGATCCTTGCTGTCGGGAATTTCAGCACTGAATCCCGTTCCACGGATTAGATCCCATGGGGAACGCGCGAGTACTGGAGCAAGTGCCCACACGTTCGCCCGCATGGCGATCCCGTGCTATAGGCGAGCGTGGAACCGGAGGTGCGTCTGTTGGCGGAGACCCGGCCGCTGCCGGGGAGAGTTGCGGCCAGGGCTTATTGCCCGTCCGCGTCTCTTCGCCGAACACCTCGGCGTATCGTGACCGTAGTTCACGGACGGTCATCCGCCGGAGGGCGGCGACCTCTTTCCCAATGTTCATCGCGTCTCTCCTTGTCTCTTGGGATCTCGGAAACCGTTAACCGTTGTGGACACTGAGCACGGTTTCGTCGGGAAGCTCAAGGCGTTGAGACGGGGATTCCGGAAGGTTTTTCTGGGCGTGGCTGGCTGGCAAAGCAGCCCGCGATTGGAGCCGCAGAATGCCTGTGGCCAAGATGGTGGCCACTTCGGAGAGACGTTGGTCAGACGTGAGAGGATCGGGATCGGGTCGCATGGGGCTTCTCCTGTGAGAGTTGCCCACAACGACCTTCGCTTGGCGACCGGCTCGCTGTCTGGCGGGAAACAGTGGAGTTAACAGGCTCTATCTGTTAACCTACCCGGTTGAAGCGGATGGTGACGAGAATCTTCAACCACAGCCGGCCCGGCTTCTATGTGAAATCAAATGAGCGAATGCCCCAAATGCGGACAACCGACATCGTTGTGGTCACGCGACATCAAGTCAGGGTTGTGCAAGCCCTGTCGTGATGCTGAGGCCAGAGACGCAAAGCAAGAGGCAGACCGACTCCTTGAAGAGCGAGAACTGTCCGAGATCGTTGTTCTCGGGAAGACGATCGAGTGTCCAATTTGTGGGGGAACGCGGTTTAAGAAACAGGAGACCTTGATGAACACAAGGGGCGCCACGTTTATGAACCTGGATTGGTTGAATGCTGGCGCTCTTACGTGCATCTGCATCAAATGCGGTTATGTCTTGTGGTTCCGAAAGGAGTAGTTGACGCTGGCTCTGCGATCGCAGATGTACAATTCGCCCCGACCGATGGAATTCAGCGAGTCATCGCCATGCACGTCCGTTGCCCACACTGCCATAACGCGATCGAACTGGTAGCCGAGGCCAGTCTTGCGGAGATCGTCTGCACTTCGTGTGGCAGCAGCTTCAATCTGGTCGGAACCGAGACGACCGAGTCGTATCGTCCCGGAACACAGATGCTCGGCCACTTCGAGGTGATACAGCAACTGGGAACCGGCCATTTCGGCAGCGTATGGAAGTGCCGCGACACGAAGCTCGATCGGACCGTCGCTGTCAAGATTCCGCGGAAAGAACAGCTAACTGCAGAAGAGGCTGAGTTGTTCTTTCGGGAGGCCAGAGCAGCGGCTCAACTCAGCCATTCGAATATTGTCGCGGTACACGAAGTTGGCCGAGAAGGCGATCAAATCTACATCGTCAGCGATTTCGTCGAGGGGGCAGACCTGAGCGCGTGGCTCAGCGCCAAGAGGCTGCCAACCAAGGAAGCCGCCGAGCTATGTGCCAAGATCGCCGACGGGCTCCAGCACGCGCACGAAGCCGGTGTGTTCCACCGAGACCTAAAGCCTGCCAATATCATGGTGGACACGGCCGGCGAGCCGCACATCATGGATTTTGGGTTGGCACGGCGCGAAAGCGGTGAGATCACCATGACGGTGGACGGCAAGGTGTTGGGCACACCGGCCTACATGTCACCGGAGCAGGCCAAGGGGAAGTCTCACGAAGCTGACGCCCGTAGCGATGTCTACTCCCTCGGCGTCATCTTCTATGAACTGCTGACGGGTGAGCGTCCGTTCCGTGGCGAGAGGCAGATGCTGCTGGTCCAGATCGCCAACGAAGATCCGCCTGCCCCACGCAAGCTTGACAACAAGATACCGAGAAATCTGGAGACCATTTGCCTCAAGTGCCTTCGCAAAGAACCTGGGCGGCGCTATCAGACGGCTGCCGAATTGGCCGAGGATTTTCGGAGGGCGATCAACAATGAGCCGATCAAGGCAAAGCCCGTTAGCGGGTTTGAGAAGACGTGGCTGTGGTGCAAGCGAAAGCCAGCAACCGCGGGTCTGATTGCCACAGTGGCGCTGTTGGTACTTGTCGCCATTATCGTACCACAGTTCATTCTAGCCCAACGTCGCGCGAATGATCGCGCGAGGGCAGCAAGCTTGGTTGATGCATTAGTAGCAGCTCCGCCGGAGAGCGTGCCCATCGTGATCCAAAACATGGAGCCACTACGGGAGTATGCGGTCCCGCTACTCCGGACGCGATTAGACGAATCGGACGGCGACCGAACTGGACAACTCCATGTTGCGTGTGCGTTGGCGGAGTTCGGCGGATTTGACTTCGTCTTCCCTTTTGCATGTTTCAAGGTTGCCAAGCCTGGCGAGTGCCCCAACGTGGTCAACGCTTTGCAGGACGCCCCAGATGCTTGGTTGTCCGCGATGGATGATCAAATCAAAGCGGCGCACGCGAATAAGGACTGGCCGTTCAAGGCACGGCTGGCCATCGTGGCTCTACATCTCGGCAATCTAGTACCAGCGGAGGATATGTTGGAGTTTGAGGGCCGTCCCGATCCGATTCAGCGAACAGTATTCATCGAGACGTTGCCCAACTCGCACGCCGATCTGAAACAGCTCAAGCAGCACGTCGCGGACGCCAAACATCCAGGTTTGCGGTCAGGTATTTGCCTAGCTGTCGGCAGCATCGAGGACATTTCTCCAGCAGTGCAGGCCGAGTGGGAGAGCCTGCTGACGAACTGGTATTCAGGTCAGCCGGATAGCGGGACGCATAGCGCTGCGGGTTGGGCGTTGCGGCAATTGACGGGGGCGGAACCCCCGATCGACGACGCGAATTTTCATGGCAAGGAAGCCGATTGGATCTATAGCGAGCAGACCGGACTGACGATGATCCGCATTCAGGCCGGCCGACTTGAGGAGTCATTCCTGGCCGTTCCAGTCGGGAAACAGGAGAAGCCAGCCATCCGAGCCATAGGAGAATTCCTGCTGAGTGATCGCGAGATCACAGTTGGGCTGTTTCGCCGTTTCATAGACGACGCTGAGTACCAAGGCGTGAAGCCCGAGTGGCCCGGCGAGTACGACTTTCCAAGGTCGTCCCCCGAGCATCCGGCGCAACGGGTCAATCTTTTCGATGCCATCATGTTCTGCAACTGGCTAAGCTGGAAGGAGGGCCTCACACCTTTCTGTAGTATTCCGATCCGCGCGAAAGTGCAGCAGAACACGAACGGAGTGAAAACAGAAAGGGAGGTTCACATTGCGGAAGGAAAATACGTGCTCCAGCGAGAGGTATTTGGCCGTATCTACGAAGTTGAAATCAATGTGGGAGCAGACGGCTACCGTCTGCCGACGCATGCGCAATGGGAGTACGCCTGTCGGGCGGGGTCAAAGACGTTTACGTCGTTCGATGACGACGGGAAAATGATGGGCCGTTACGGGATACACGAAGCGAACTCCAATTCACAGACGGCGAAAGTTGGGACCCGATTGTGCAACGCTTGGGGTATGTTTGACATGTACGGCAATGTGGCGGAGTGGTGCTGGTCGCCCGAAGAAGTCATTCGCCAGAATTCTGCTGCCGGAGGGCACTTCGGCGACAGTGCGAGTTCGTCCAAGCGAGGTGTACGACTGATGACGGCAACGATGCGCGACTTTAGCGTGGGCTTCCGCGTGGCAAGGCCGGCGCGGTCCGCGGCGGATTCTGTCGCGGACAAGCCAGCCGTCGTCGAGCGAGTCTACGTCCGGCCATCAAGCAGTCGATGGTTGGATGCATCAAAAACCTCAGAAATACTAGGTCTCGATTCCATCAGAGCTCGATTTCGTGTGGCCAACGTTTGGCTGGATTCGAGACAACCAGCCTCGCGGATTCTGACCATTGAGGTGACACTAACCAATTTGTCTTTGGACCCTCTGAAATACGTCAATTGGAGCACTTCCGATCACGACATTGTGGAAAACAACGCTCTGCTCTTCGACGATAGGGACGAGCGGTTGATACCGCCTCCACTGGTGGCGCCAACAAGAATGGTCGTGATGCATCTTCAACCAAAGGAAGAGGCAACCCAACGTCTGGTCTTCCCTGCGCCTGCGGCCGATTTCGAGTTCCTACGGCTGGTATTGCCTTATGGAGTCGTTGGACGACGTGGCCGCGTTGAATTCTTGATCCCGCTCGCGATGATCAAGGACGGTCCCCCAAATGCTGATCGACCACCAGTTGAGGCGGAAGAGTCCACCGGCTCGTCGGCAAAGAATGCGGCCGGAGCCACGCCGGGTAGATCGACCAAATTGCCGCCGAACGATGATCCGTTCACCATCGACCGATTGCGGGAATCGATCAAGAAGAGCCTTTCGAACAGCGCCGACACGATTCCGAAATCGAAATCCGAGGCGATTCCACCTTCGCCTTCGCATCGGCCCTCGCCCTGCGTTTCATGGGGGCGGTGCGACGGTGAAGGTGGAAGGGGCGGCCCCTTTTGTCGAGCCCGAGCGGAGGTTGAGTGGTCCCGATTTTCATGCACGTTTCTCGGCTGAACTG
>JADHUC010000257.1 GCA_016784735.1 Pirellulaceae bacterium
CTTGCCTGTCATGCTTGCACAACATCTTGGGATGCCGAGCAGTTCGACTACTAGATATGACAGGCTGGAAGCCTATCCCACTGAGCATCCACGCAGAATTGAACGGTATTGCGTTTAACCCGAAGCCGGAGGCGATGGCGGGCGTTAGGCATGGACGAGCCATCGGACTCTTCCCGCCATCGCCTCCGGCTTCGGGTTAAACGGGCCAACTTCGTCCCGGCAGCGGGGTCGGAGAGGCACGCTGAAGCGTGAACTCCAACGAAGACTTCGCTATGCCGCTTGTTCGTCGTCCTGTCCGGGTCTCTGTTGGCGTCGCAGGGCTTCTTCGCTGATGTGGCCGTCTTCGCTGACGTCTTCGAATCGGACGGAGACCCGTTTCGACACGCCTGACTCCTGCATCGTCACTCCGTAGATGGTGTCGGCGGCGCTCATGGTCTTCTTCGAATGGGTCACGATCACGAACTTGGACCAGCCGAGGAAATCTTTCAACACGTCAATGAAGCGGCCGATGTTGGCTTCATCGAACGGCGCGTCCACCTCGTCCAGGATGCAGAACGGACTGGGGCGGAACTGAAAGATCGCCAGCAGTAAGGACACGGCGGTCAGAGCTTTTTCGCCGCCCGAGAGCAGCGAGTTGTTGAACGACGGCTTGCCCGGCGGCGTGGCGACGATATCGATACCGCATTCCAAGACGTCTTTGCCCTCTTCCAACATGATATCGGCTTTGCCGCCACCGAATGCCCTGCGATACAAGACCTGAAAGTTGCCGCGAATCGCCTCGAGCGTTTCCATGAACAGCCGTCGACTGTCGGCGTTGATCTTGTGGATGATTCGTTCCAGCGACTCCTTGGCCTGGGTCAGGTCCTGGTATTGGCCGGATAGCGATTGGTAGCGTTCGTCCAAGTCGTCCAGTTCATCCAGCGCGTCGACGTTGACCGCACCGATCCGGTTGATCTTGTTGCGCAGACCCGCGATCTCTGCTTCTACTTCCGCCCGCTCTTGCTCCTCCTCGGCGCTGACGTCCCGATTGACCTCGGAAATCTCGATGCCGTAATCCTCTCGCAACCGGTCCGCCAGCGTGTTTCGCTCGTGTTGGAGTTCGCCGGCCGACAACTCCGATTTGTGCTGTCGCTGCTCCAATTGATGGATCTTGCGGCGAAGTTGTTCCTGTTCGGCGGCCAGACCCGTTCGCTGAGCATTCAAAAGGCGGCGTTGTTCGAGTTCCTGGCACACCTCCCGAGCCAGCACTTCTTTGTCCAAATACAGCAGGGCCAACTCGGCGGTGATCTGAAGGATGTGCAATTCCGACTGCCGACCGCGATGAACCGCCCGGTCCAACTGGGCCCGCACGTCGTAGATCGCGCCATCTCGTTCGCGGCTGTCGGTCTCGAACTGGCTCTTCTGCGCTCGCAGGCCCTCCAATCGCTGTTCGCTCTTGGCCAATTGGATTTTGTAGGTAGTCGCTTCGCCCGTGTGTTCCTGGACGCGATTCTCCAACTCTGCCATGCGAGATTCGCCACTCTTGGTCTTGGATTCCAGGTTGACGATAGACGATTCCGTCGCTGCCAACCGTTGGCGAGTCTCCGCCAACGCGTCGCCAGCGGCAGTGCGAGCGGCTTGCGCAGCCTCTAAGTCGGAGGCGACGACTTCTCGATCCTGCTGCATTTGGTCATGACGATCTTGCAACGTGCGCGTGCGCACGCGTTGGTCCGCCAACGTCCCGCTAATGTTCTTGTAGGCGTCCGCCAAGCGTTTGCTCTGCCGTTCCCGTTGGTCGATGTTCTCCTGAAGCCGCGCTATTTCGCCTTGAAACTGATTGACGCGTTTTCCCAGATCCACAATTTCCTGCTGAAGGGCCCGCAATTCGCTGCGTCTGGAGACCAATCCAATGGTGGCCGTAGGCGGCCCCACGATCAATGTCCCGTCGTTTTCGACCAATTCTCCCTTCGATGTCACAAACCGCAGGCCTTTGCCGATCGAAGCGTTGAAGGCCAGGGCGTCGGCCAGGTTCCCGACAAACCAAGTGTCGCCCAACAAATGAGCAACCATCGCCCGAAATCGCTCGCCTGCCCGTACCATCCGGTCGGCCCGTCCGATCACTCCGGGCCGGCCCTGCAATTCGCCATGCCCTGCCACCGGAAGTGCCGAAAACCGCGGAGCGGCTGGCACGGCCGGTAGAACGTCCAGACGGATCAGTCCCACTCGGCCCGACGGCTGGAAATCACCACCTCGGATGCGTTCGACGAAGTCCCGGCCTGAAATGACGATGTGCTGAGCAGCCTCGCCCAGAGCCACGTCGACCAGCGGAGCGATCTCCATCCCCGCTTCGATCAAGTCCGCGACCATCCCGTGGATCCGTCCGTCGCCTTCTTGGGGAGCTTCTTTCGCCTCCGCGAGAACTTCCTGCACGCCGGCGCTCACACCCGCGTGGTCTCGCTCCAATTCTTCCAGCACTTTAGCCCGCTGGGTCGCTCCGGCGCGTTTGCCTTGCAGCACGGCCAGTTCTTCCTGCCGGCGTGCCAACACGCGTCGCCCTTCGGCCAGTTCGACCTCGGCGGCCTCCAGCGCTGCCGCCTTTGCGTTAGCTTCCTCGGCCAGACGTTGCTCGTCCGTGCGCGAGCCTTCCAAGTCCTCTGCTTTCCCCGCGCACAACTCTTCCAGTTCTTTCAGGCGTCCGACACAACGTTCAGTGGCGACTTGTGACGCGTTCAGCTCCGATTCCAGGCCACTGGCCTGATTGCTCAAAGTGGCGGCCGTGCGAGTCAAATCGACGTATTCGGCGCGGTGTAACTCGTTTTCGCTGCGCAAGCGCGTCAGCTCTTCGGAAAGCTCGCCGATCGTCTGTTCGTGGCCGGACAAGCGACCGCGAATCCCGTCGAATTCGGCCTGCGCCTTTTCCAACTGAGAAGTCAGTTCGCGCAAACGATCGTGCAAGTCAACAGCCCTGCCCGTCAACGCTCGAAGCTGACCACGATGCCGGCGGGATTCTTCGTCGAAGTCCCCACAACGCCCGCGTTCGTTCTCGATGGTCGACTCGCGAGCCGCGATCTGCTCACGATTGCCCGCCAGCGCGGCCTCCCGGCTTCGCAGCTTGTCGGCGGTCTGATCGACGGCGTCCTCCAGTTGTTGGATTCGGTCATTCAACGCGTCCGATGCGGCCTCGACTTCGCCCGTCTCGGTACGCAAACCAGCCAGTTCCTCTTCCACGGCCGTCAGCTTATCGGACAGGCGTTGCCAGTCCACAAGGCCGACTTGCGTCCGTAGTTGTTGCAGGCGGTCGCTGTATTCGCGGTAGCGTTGAGCCTTGGACGCCTGGGCTCGCACGCTGCGCAGGCGGCTGTCGACCTCGTCGACAATGTCGGACAGCCGAAGGAGGTTTTGCTCGACGCGATCCAGCCGCCGCTGGGCTTCGACCTTCTTGGCCTTGAAGCGGCTGATGCCGGCGGCCTCCTCAAAGATCGCTCGCCGATCTTTGGCGCTGGCCTGCAGCATCTGGTCCACTTTGCCCTGCTCGATCAAGCTGTAGGCGTCCGCGCCCACGCCGGTGCCGCGGCACAGGTCGCGAATGTCCTTCAGACGACACGGGTTTCCGTTGATCAGGTATTCGCCTTCGCCGCTGCGGTAGACGCGCCGCGTGAGGTGCACTTCGGGGGCATCAACAGGCAGCGTCGATTGGCTATTGTCGAAGACGAGCGTCGCCTCGGCGGTGTTCATCGGCCGGCGACCGCTGGTGCTGGTCCCCTTGAAGATCACGTCGGCCATGTCCTTGCCGCGCAGGCTCTTGGCGCTTTGCTCGCCGAGCACCCATTTGATGGCATCGACAATATTGGACTTGCCCGACCCGTTCGGTCCGACCACGACCGTAATGCCATCGGGAAACTCAAAGCGAGTCTTTTCGGCGAAACTCTTGAAGCCGATCAGTTCGAGTGCTTTGAGCATTTCCAGCCGATGACGTACAAAAGAGCGGTAAAGGCAACAAGACGCGCACTCGGCCGTCCGGCATCCGGGGCCGGGAACTCAAACGAGTGCGCACGATTCCGGGTAAACCTGAAGGATCTACAGATACCGGATATCCCTTGCCTTGGGAAGGGTTGTTGCTGAGAATGTGAACGAATATACACTACACTCCATCGCCACGGAGGTGCATTCAATTCCCCTCCAGTCAGACTACCCGTCGTAGAACCACGAGCCCATCTGCTTCAGAAAGCCTTCGTCCTCCTTCCGTGCGTCGCCCATCGCTGCCCAGTCGTCCTCCCAATCGCTGTCGTCTTTGCCTGTGGGTTTGTCATCAGAATATAGCAGGTTGGCAAACATCTCCGGCAGCGGAGTACCCGCATGTTGAACCGGCCCCCCGTCTCCGGCGTTCTCGCGCCGATAGACGCGTCCCGGGCGAGGCAAAGCATCTACAACAACACGCGCATCCAGGTACTCCCGGCGTTGAGCCTCGTGCAAACACTGCAGGACTTCCGCATATCCTCCCCCTGTTTTGACAATCGTCTGAACAACGTCCTCCAGCCTCGACGAGCAGTACTGCTGTTGGTCCTCTTCCTTGACATCGAAGCGGATTACCTTGATGCGATCCGGGCCGGCCGCCTTCAGCATGATGTTTTTTCCGGCATACAGAAAGCCCGGGGGAACCAATCGTTGGCCCGTGCCAAAAACGACGATCTCGGGGCGTTTGGATCGCGAGAAATGGATCATCGGCGGACCGGATGTGCTGATCGTGTGATAACTAAGCTGGTCGCCGAGTTGTTCGCCACGCGCTAGTGGGTCCGCCGGATTGCGCGTGTGCAACGCTCGAAACGCGGCGTAACGCGTCTCCGCGCTCTGAACGTGCAGCAGATCGGCGAGTGCATCACGGGCGTTCGGATGATCCAGCACGGCCAGCGCCGCGATGGCGTGCCAGCGAAACGCGGGTTCATTCTTGGCCGCCTCGGCCAGCGGTTCGGCCGCGTCCGCACCGTCCAGATAAGCGAGCGCCTCGGCGGCATAGAAGCGCACCTCGGGATCTTCGGAAACGAGGCCTCGCTCGAGCTTCGCCACGGCTTCCTTGCCAATGGCCTCCAGTTGCAGAGCTGCTGCTGCGGACGTAGTGGGCTCGAGTAGCTTCCGTTCGAGGAGTTCCATGCGCTGGACTCGCTCGCCCGCCGATTCGGCCACTGCGATGCTTTGCACGACGCGGATGTACCGCGCCAGGTTGTTCTTGTAGCGAGGATGGATCTCCAACTCGATGAAGTTGTCACGTTTTGGCGTTGCGACTCCGCGTTTCACGCCGCGCTGGCGAGTGTGGAAACGCGAGTTGATCGCAGCCCCGACGACCGACGCGGTCTTGACGGAGTGGTTCTCGCTGCGCACCGCCAATCCTAGCGGGCGCGAAGTCAGCGACACCCCACCGCCCAGCACGCGGCCTCGCAATTGGCTCATGTCGTCTTCGTCGCCTTGAAACACTTCGTCCAGGATCACTTGCCCTTCGGCCAGCGCCTCAGTGCGTCCGGTGCGCAGTCTGTCCAACACGGCGACCTCACGCAGACGCGTCTCCATCAGCCACGCGTTGCGGAGGCTGGTCGTTTCTGATCTTTTCGGAACTCGCACCTCGACGTCCAGCCGGTCGCCCTTTCGCACGCCCGGCGGCAAGGCGGTACGTACCAAGACCAACGAGGTCGTCGGCGATGCCAAGATAGCATTCGGCTTCTTCACGTCGCGGCCCTGCATGTCGGCGATCATTGTCGATCGCTGCGCTGATGGCGGCGGGTCGCTGCCCGTGTCTTTCAGGTTCGTCACGATGGCCTCGCCTTCCAGAATGATGTGGTTCGTGCCTTGAGGGCTCGTGACGTCTCTGACTAAATGGACGTCGGACCCGAGATCTGCTTCGATTGCTTCAACGTCGACCGATAGCTCCGAGGCGGGCGAGACCAATAGCGGCGACGTACAACCGGCAAAGGGAAGTACGCATACCAACCCAACGATCGCGCGACAGACGAACTGCGAGGTGGTGAGAGTTCTAGGCATCATGCCCGGCGCTGCTCCATGATAGAAGGGGACCCGCTATCGTCGCTAGCAAGCATCCGTGCTTGCCGGAGGCGAAAGCGCAATTGCCCCACTGAGCTTCGATGAGACAATCTGGCGCGAGGGACGATAGAAAGTTGCCGTTACCTCGTCAAGGGCGTTTGGGGCGCGGTTAGAATTCGGACGTTCTCCGCTAGGGCACCTGAAGTCTTGCGACTTCAGCTACAACCGAGTATCCCTGCTTTTCCTGTACGGAAGCCCGTTACGGCGTTGGCCGTCAGGGTGCGTCTTTCACGGGCCCGCTGCCGGTGTCCACCAGCATGTAACCGGCCCAGAAGAACGGGTGTTTGGCCGTGAAGTCTTCGTTCAGACCCGTTGCATTCAGACGAGGCTCCAGTTGGGGGTCGACCAGATTGTTCTGGGCCAGTCGCACGCTCCGCTGCCATGCCTCGGCGGCCGGGGTGAATGGCAACTCTTGGGCGTACTCACGCACCAAATCGAACGTTGATTGACCGCCCACCGGCCAGCGGCTCAGGAGCACAGAACGAGCGCCCGAGGCCATCAGGCCGCAGACATTCAAGAACGTTTCGCTGCCCGTGCCACCTTGTTTGAGGGCCGCTTCCGCCGGCGTGTGGAAACCTGGCAGGACAATCTGGCTTGGCCCTTGCCATGGCAAGGCCATCCAACTGTCCAGGTTCCCGCCAGCCTTGCCGCGATCCAACTGCATGGGCGACCAGCCGTACGGGCCGCGTCCCATTTGCTCCAAATCGCTCAACACAATCGCTCGGTCACAAGCGGCTGCGACATACGCGGACGGCCCCGGCAGACGGTCGCTGAACCGACTGGTGCCCGGAACGGCTCTGCGTATTTCCTCAAACGCGTCTGCCGTGATCTGCGGGTCCTGACCGGGAAACATCTTTCCGGTGATCACCGCCGTCCTGGCATTAGGCTTACGGCCGGTCGTGTCGCGGCCAACCATGGAAATGGTGGGAACATAGCGAATCTGCACTCTGGAGAGCAGCGGCCTGTAGTTCTCCCCCTCGCCTGCGTGCAAAGCCTCGAAGGGCAAGTACCAGAGCGGGCCATCCGGCACGATGACCACCTCGCTGTAGGCGTCCCAATTTTCCGCCTTGTTGCTCAATTGCCGCAGGAGTTCCGCTGACCCCTTCATCCAGGTCCTATCCTTGAGCTTTTTCGCATCCATCGTCACCTTCCGGTCACTCAAGCCCATCTGCTCCAGCAGTTCCGCGATCTGTCCGGCCACCTTCGCCGGCGAGTCCACGCGCCACACTGCATGCTTCTCCTTGGACAGCGCAAACCCGGCGATGTATTGATCCGCAGCCAAGTAGGCGAGGACCAATTGATCGTCGGTCATGGACTCCTGAATTTCCTTCAAGCTGTACAGAGGCGGAAACACGAACTCCGATGGCTCTCGGCGCAGAGCGATTTCGCGCAAGATTAGTTCCTGGACCGCGCTTGTTTCGGCCAGTTGCTCGAACAGCTTAGCCTGCTGCCTCGACTGTTCGAGATCCTCCGTCACAAGGGGCAGTTGAGCAAGTTGATTACGCAAGGCCACCGATTGAGCTGCCGCCTTGGCGTAGTTGGGATAGCGTCCCAGCAGATCCTGTCGCTGCATAATCGCTTGTTGCGATAGCAGCCCATCGGGCGCTTCGAGGATCCATCGAAGCGCGAGCAATCTGCCCCCTACGGGCAGCGTGCTGTAAAACCGATGACGGCGGATGCGATCGGAGATCTCGAACGCCTTTGGCTGATCGTTCCGTGTTAAGGCCACTTCGAACCAGTGCTGCAGCGGCAGCAGGTGCGGCGTCACGGTCACTGCCAGCGTTTCCATGGGCTCGACCGCCCAGTCGCTTGCCACAGGTTCACGCAGGACATCGTCAAACAGCAAATCTGTCACACGCTGGCTAATCGTCCCCGCGGCGTAGTTGCGGTCAGCCAAACCGATCTGAAACAGCCACCGAGAACTGGCCTTCTGGAACTGGATCGCGCTGGCCAACTCGCGGGCTCCGTCAGCGAGGTTGCCTCGCTGAAAGTCCACCAGCGCGGATTGGTAATTGAAACGCGCCCCAAACATGCCGCTTCGCATCTCACGGGTACCCACCGCCTGTCGAGTCTGAGCCAGCAGACGTATTGCCTGTGCCGTCTCTCCCATGGCCGCGGCGTTCTCGGCGGCCAAAAGCGACAACTCGGCTTGCAGCGCCCGCGAGTTTCGCCGCGCCCAGGGGGCTGCCAGAGCCAGCGGAGGATACAGGCCCTTTTGCCCCGACACCAGATGCGTCACCAAACCACCACGAAATGCGTCCTGCATCAAGTCAAACTGGTCAAAGGCGGCTGCAGCAAAGGTCGCCTCCAGGAAGTAGGTGGCGGCAGCCTTGTGTTGTCCTTGTTCGAATGCCAGCCTGCCTAGTTCCAAGAGACTCAAGGCGGTGAGTTCGTGATCGTACTGTCCAGCCAGTACCAGCGACTTGGTCAGTTCCGACACGGCCTGTTGCGTCTTTCCCGTTGAAGCGTAGGCCATTCCCAACTGGCAACTGATCCAGGCCTGCGACCAGTGATTGGGCCGCGTCGGACGGCGAGACAAGGTCGCCACGAGCTGAGCCGTGAATGCATCGTGCTGACAAACCGGCCCCATGATCTCCAGGCGGCGAAAGATGGCCAACGCAGTGCAACGCGCAATCTCTTTCACATTCAAGAGATAGAACTCGGGCGCGGCAACAATGCCGCCACGTCGAATCACTTGGTCGTTGTCCAGACGTCCCACCAAAGTGGCCATCCGGTCGGGAACTCTGGGCAGCCTCGTATTTCTCGTCGTTTGGCCCCACACGATCGTCCCGCGCACGGCCGATGCGGAGGGTTCGACCATCTGGGGAAACTCGACTCGCAGCATCCAGTTGCTATGGAACACGGCGAGCTTCAGCGCCGCGTCGTATTGTTCCGACGCTTTGGCGATGTCACCGATTCGGTAGTAACACTCGCCAATCATCGTGTGATAACAGATTGAATCGACCCACTGACCCTCGGTGCTGCGAACACCCCCACGCCTTGCCGCGTCAAACGCCTCCAACGCCGTCGCGTAGTCACCTTCAAAGTAGGGTCCGAACGCGAAGTAGTACTGCTGCGGAGGAATATTCGTGTCTCGCTGCGCGATCGCGTTGGAAGAAATCGACAACGCAAGAAGAATGCACAACCATGTGGCGCGGACAAACATGAGCCAATCCTTCACGCTAGCACTTGCGGAAACGCCGTCGACGCCTGCGGCCACGGCGTGCCTTGCCCGGTTTTAGGTAATCATAGCCAATTGCAGTGATTCGGACGCGGATTGGCGATAAGTTTTTCTCGGTTTCATCAAAGATGTCGGTGCCTTAGGTCGATAGAGACACTAACGAGTGTGCCGGTTGTGCGGACAGCAGGGAGTTTGCGGAAAATGACGGCAGAGATTACCAAACGTTGGGTTCGACTGGTTCTGTGCGGTTTCGGCCTCGCCGCTGCCTTCAGTGCCACCGGCTGTCAAATGAGCATTGGCGGCCAAACACTCCCCAGTCCGTACTATCTGAAGGACGATGTCCAATACTATGCTTCTGGCACGGAAATGAGGTTGCCACGCGAAGCTGCAGCCCAGAAGGCGTACAAGTCCGAGCTGGAACTGCAGCAAGCGACGCAATAGACTCCCCCCATTTTGCCTAAGCCGCCCAGCGATTCTGCCAACTGTCGTCCGCGACTCTCTTCGTTGCCAAGGTCATGTCCCCCTTTTCCGAACGTGGGGTGCAACCAGCGGTTGTGGCTGCCCAAACAACCGCTATACTGTTGAGCTTCCACGAACTTGTCGATGAAGTAGGGGTGATCCGATGGCTCGCGTTTGCGAAGTTTGCGGTAAGAAATCCCAAATGGGAAATACGGTCGAGACGCGCGGTAAGGCCAAGTATCTGGGCGGCGTCGGCACCAAGATCACCGGGATTGCCCGGCGGCAGTTTCGTCCCAATCTCCAGCGAGTGAAGGTCGTAACGGACAAGGGCGCTCACAAGACCTTACGCGTCTGCACTCAGTGCATCCGAAGTGGTGCCGTGCGCAAGGTCGTTCGCCATAAGCCGTTCCAGGTCCCGAACAAGTAGACGTTGCTCGCGAGAGAAGCGGAATGAGTCTCTCCCGCCAGGAAGTCGAAAAGGTCTCGCTGCTAGCTCGTTTGCGATTGACCGAAGAAGAGCTCGATCTGATGACGAGCCAACTCGGTCAAATTGTCGAGTATGTCGAGCAGCTTTCCGCGCTCGATACGGAAGACGTCGAGCCGATGGCTCATGCGGTGGAGATCCAGAACGTTTTCGCCGACGACGAAGTGGCGTCGAGCCTTGATCGCGACCAAGCGCTCGCCAATGCGCCCAAGCGCGACGACGAATGCTACCGAGTGCCGGCCGTGCTGGGGGATTAGTGGGTGTCGGGTTTCAGGTGTCCGGGAAGAGGGATCAGGACTAGCGTGGGAGGATGGAATCCGAGTCCGAGTAGGATGGCTCTTCTGAGCCATCTGGACAGGATGCCTGTCCTACGGGCAACGCATACGTTCAAGAACAGATACGAGTCCCGTAGCTGAGTTGACGGGAACTCGAATTGCTGTGGATTCTCGCGAATTCAGCTACTGGCCGCATTCTTTCAATCCATGTCTCACCCTCGCTCCTCCCGTTCGCACCCTTAAATCCCCCGTACTGACACCTGACACCCGACACCTGACACCCGACACCTGACACCCGACACCACATCCCATGTCACTAATCCATTCGACTGCTACGGATCTACTGAAAGGCCTGGAAACGGGCGAGTCCACTTCGGTCGAGATTACGCAAGCCTATCTGGATCAGATCGAAAAGCACGATGGAGCGGTCCGTTCGTTCTTGAGAGTAGATACAGAAGCCGCCCTGGCGTCTGCCGAACAGATCGACCGCCGTCGGGTGGCAGGCGAGCCGCTCGGCCGGCTGGGCGGGCTGCCAGTGGCGGTTAAAGACGTCATTTGCACAATGGGCCAGCCGACCACTTGCGCTTCGAAGATGCTGGAGGATTTCGTTCCACCTTACGACGCCACGGTGGTTTCCCGCCTGAAACAAGCCGACGCCGTGCTGCTTGGCAAGACGAACATGGACGAGTTCGCTATGGGCAGTACGACGGAAAACTCGTGTCTTGGCCCGACTCGGAATCCTTGGGACCTTGCTCGAGTGCCCGGTGGATCTAGCGGCGGCGCAGCCGCTTGCCTTGCCGCCTCGATGGCACCGCTGTCAATCGGCAGCGATACGGGCGGGTCGATCCGCCAGCCGGCATCGTTCTGTGGGGTCGCCGGCATGAAGCCGACGTACGGCCGCGTCAGCCGTTACGGGCTTGTCGCGTTTGCCAGTAGCCTGGACCAGATCGGGCCGCTGGCTCACACGGCCGAAGACACGGCACTTCTACTAGAGGTGCTTGCCGGTCACGATCCGCGCGACTCGACATCCGCCAATGTGCCAGTGCCCAAGTACACGGAAACCGTGCGTGAACCTTTGCAGGACTTGACGCTGGGCCTGGTACGGGAACATTTCGGCGAGGGACTGGACGGCGAGGTCGAGGTGGCGATTCGTGAGGCCGTCAAGGTATACGAATCCCTGGGGGCAACGGTCAAAGAAATCTCGCTGCCGCACAGCAAGTATGCAATCGCGACGTACTACATCATCGCGCCGAGCGAGGCGTCCAGTAACCTGGCTCGTTACGACGGCGCCCATTACGGATATCGAACCGACGAAGAAGAGATGATGGCAGAACTGGCTGCCGAGCGGAAAGCGTTAGCGGCCAACGGCGACGAGCAGCGTTTGGAAAACCTCGATGTTCCGCTGGTGCGCATGTATCGCAAGACGCGGGCCGAAGGCTTTGGGCCGGAGGTTAAACGCCGCATCATGTTAGGGACGTATGCTCTGAGCGCCGGCTATTACGATGCCTACTACCTGAAAGCGCTCAAGGTACGCCGCCTGATACGCAACGACTACGACGAAGCTTTCAAAGAAGTGGATCTGATCGCCGGTCCCGTTGCGCCGACCGCGGCGTTCCGAATCGGCGAGAAGACGGATGATCCGTTGGCGATGTACTTAGGCGACTTGTACACGGCCAGCGCTAACCTGGCTGGCATCGGCGGCATTTCGATTCCATGCGGCTTCACGTCCGGCGGCTTGCCGATCGGCCTGCAATTACAGGGGCCGGCGTTGGAGGAAGAACGACTGCTACGCGCCGCCCACATGTTCCAACAAGCGACGGACTGGCACGCGCGCAGACCGGAGTTGGCGAATCCATGAGCGACCAACCTTACGAGATCATCATTGGCCTGGAGGTTCACGTCCAGCTTCGCACCGATTCGAAGCTGTTCTGCCGTTGCAGCACGAAGTTCGGTTCTCCGCCGAACACGCAGACATGTCCCGTGTGTACCAGCACGCCCGGAGCGCTGCCCGTGATGAACCGCAAGGCGTTCCAGTTGTCCCTGAAGACTGCGGTGGCGCTGGACTGCGATATCCCGGAATTCACCAAGTGGGACCGCAAGCAGTACTATTACCCTGATCTCCCCAAGGGGTACCAGATCAGCCAATTCGATCTACCGATGTCCAACGACGGCTATTTGGAGATCAGCGATCCCAAAGGTGCCTTCGAGCCGAAGCGCATCGGCATCATCCGCGCTCACCTGGAAGAAGACGCGGGCAAAAGCATGCACGACGAGGCGGCGGGCAAGGCCGACAGCCGCATCGACCTGAACCGCACGGGGACTCCGCTGCTGGAGATTGTCAGCGAGCCGGACATGCGATCGCCACTGGAGGCGAAGGCCTACTTGACCGAATTGAAGCTGTTGTTGACCTACCTTGGCGTTTCAGACTGCAACATGCAGGAGGGTAGCTTGCGAGTCGATGCCAACATCAACCTGCACATCGACACCCCGGCCGGCAAGATCGCCACGCCGATCGCGGAAGTGAAGAACATGAACAGCTTCCGCGCCGTCGAACGAGCGTTGGCGTTTGAAGCTTTGCGCCAGTACGAAGTGTGGCAGGAAACCGGCGTCAAAATAGGCGATCCGAGCGGCCATAAGACAACACTCGGCTGGGACGACCAGGCTCAAGTGACCCGACCGCAACGGCAGAAAGAGGAGTCCAGTGATTACAGGTACTTCCCCGATCCGGATCTCGTACCGGTAATCGTCACTAGCGAGGAAGTCGATCGCGTCAGAGCAAGCCTGGGTGAACTGCCCGCTGCCATCCGCAAACGCATCGAGTCGACGTACGGGATTGACTCGTATGACTCGGAGGTAATCGTCAATCAAGGCCGGTCGCTAGTGGGCTTCTACGTCGAATTGGCGGAAGCCTGCGGCGACGGCAAGCGAGCCAGCAACTGGGTCCAGCAGGACGTCTTGCGGACCTTGAACGAGCGCGACATCGGCATCGAGGGTTTTCCGATCTCTGCCGCGAGCCTGGCGGAACTAATAAAGGCTGTACAGGGTGGCGCGGTGGACGCTTCCCGAGCCAAGGACGTCTTTGACCAGATGCTCGCTTCAGGAGTTTCAGCCGTGGACGCCATGAAAACACTGGGAATCGAAAAGGTCGATCAATCTCAGTTGGTCGACTTGTGCAGAAAGCTGCTGGAAGAGAACCCCAAGATCGTCGCGGACGTCAAAGAGGGCAAGCAAAAGGCCGTCGGCGCGTTGATCGGCCAAGCCAAGCGTCACAACCCGAACGCCAATCCCAACGAGGTCCGGCAACTCTGCCTGCAGTTGATCGAGCAGATGTAGCACAATGCCTGTACCGTCGAGTGGTATGCCACCGTCGTCCTACTCGACGACGAACGGTGTGTACACCAAGCGTAATCGAGTATAATGGCAACCAGACGACTCCGCACGGGAGAAGCAGTCATGCCGATGCACGATTGGACGAAGGTGGAAGCTGGGATTTTCCATGCGTTTCATCACCGTTGGATTTCTGCCCTCAGTGACGCACTCAACGGAGGAAAGCTGCCAGCGGATTACTACGCCCTGCCAGAGCAGGTTGCCGCTGGTTTCGGGCCCGACGTGCTTACCTTCCAGGGACCGCCTGCGGACGAAGGCCCCGTGGAGGACGGCGCTGGTGGCGTTGCCATAGCCACCAAGCTTCAAACCCGTCCGAGGACCCGTTTCACCGCCGAGACCGATGCCGAGTTCTATCGCCGGAAGAAGAGTTCGATTGTCGTGCGGCACGTCAGCGGCGATCGAATCGTTGCCATGATCGAAATCGTGTCTCCAGGCAACAAGTCCAACCGGCACGCTTTCCGGGCGTTCGTGGACAAGGCATGTGAACTGATCGAACACCGCATCCATTTGCTGATCGCCGATCCGTTTCCGCCCGGCCCTCACAACCCGAACGGCGTCCACGCCGCCATCTGGGAGCAGGTCCAGGACGACCCGTTTCAGCCATCGGCCGATCAGCCGCTGACGCTGGTCGCATACGAGTGCGATCTCACGACACGGGCGTACATCGAACCCGCGGCGGTCGGCCAGACCCTGCCGGACATGGCCCTGTTCCTTGAGCCCAATGGATGCGTTATGGTGCCCCTGGAGGCGACGTACGAGACGGCGTTTGCCGTCATGCCCAGAAGGTGGCAGACCGTGCTCGCACCTCTGAGCTGATCGGCCCCTGCACGCGAGCAGAATCATTTCGTCGAGTATTTCCGAACGCCCGGTTTGCGAAAACCACAGAAGCAGCGGCATTGTCTATAATACAGATGCCCCGCACGGACGAAACAGAGACAAGATCTCCGACGGTGTGGACCTCGGGAAACGGTTTCCCGGAGTCAGCTTTGCGTGAACGGCCCCCGACACCAGTTACATGACAACCAGCACCGCAACCTCGAAATCATCGCGATCCGAGTCACCTCCCGACGGTGGACGGTACGACCAGTTCATCGAGCAACGACTGGACAAGACGCGGGTCCAGGTGAAGCTGGTCGATTTGGCCGGTGCGACGATGGTCCTGGCAGCGGGGGTTCTGGGCGTTCTATTGGTTCTGGCGATTATCGACCACTGGGTGATTTCGCTGGGGGCGTGGGGCCGATGGCTGTCGTTGGCTGGTCTCGTGGGGGGTGTCGCGTGGTACGTGACTCGAACGATCGTGCCGCTGGCCTTCGGGCAGATTAGCTCGGTCTATGCGGCGCGGACCATCGAAAAGAGCGAGCCGTCACTGAAGAACAGCCTGATCAACTTCTTGATGTTTCGTTCGGATCGGGCCGGCCTACGGGCATCGGTCTACCAAGCGCTCCGGCATCAAGCGGCTGCCGACCTGTCGCACGTGCAGGTCGAGACGGCGGTTGATCGGGCCAAGTTGATCAGAATTGGTTACGTCCTGGCAGGCGTGCTGGCGTTGTGTGCTGCCTACGCGATTCTGTCGCCGAGGAGCACTTTTCAGTCGGCCTTTCGCATCATCGCTCCGTGGGCCGACGTGGACCGGCCGTCGCGAGTCCGAATCGAGGACGTCCAGCCGGGCAACAAGGAGGTCTACCATGGCGAGTCCGTGGGCGTGTCGGCCACCTGCTACGACGTGCGCGAAAGCGAACCGGTTACGCTGTTCTACTCGACACTGGACGGCGGGGTGAGCCGGGAATCCGTAGAGATGCAGCCGGCCGACGAGGGGCTGATATACCGATGCCCGCTCGCACCCGGCGGCGATGGCATCCAACGGGATCTGGTGTATTGGATCGAAGCGGGCGACGCACGCAGTCCTGCCTATCGTTTGACCGTGCTGCCCGCGCCAACGGTCCTTGTGGAGCGAATCGAGTATGACTACCCGGCCTACACGGGACAGTCGAAGAGGATCGTCGAACGGCACGGCGATGTCAAAGGCTTGGAAGGCACTCGAGTCACGGTCCACGCTTCGGCCAACGTGGCGATCCAATCCGCGGTGATCGAGTTCGATCCCAGCGAGGTGATCGCCGACGACGAAGGCCAAGCCGCCGCACCGGAGTCAGCCGTTACGTCGTCATCAGATCCGGAAAGGCTGGAACTGGATTTCGAAGGGCAGCGGGCTTGGGGCTCTTTCGTGCTGGAACTGGATGCAACGAGAACTCGGCCCAAACGCTCGTTCTATCGAATCCGGTTTTCGACGGAAGACGGGACACAGAACCCATTCCCGGTCCTGCACCGGATCGAAGTGACTCGCGATCTGTCGCCGGAAGTCGAAATCCTCACGCCAACTCGCGATCGAATCGAAGTCGCGGAGGACGGGGAACAGAAGATCGAGGTGCGCGGCATTGATCCCGATTACGGCCTCAGCAAGATCACGCTGCGCGCGGTCGCTGGCGGACACGACGTGACGACGGCAACGCTGCTGGACGATCCGGCCGGACAGACCGGACAGACTGTTGTGGGATACGCCTTCAAGCCAAAAGACCACGGACTGCGTGCCGGGGACGCTGTCGCCTATTGGGCCGCAGCCGAAGACAATCGCACGTTGCCCGGGACGGAAGACCCGGCGCCAAACACGGCCAAGACGCGCACCTACCACTTGATCATCGTGCCTTCTGAAGAACAGTCGGGGCCCGAGAACCAGAATCCCGATCAAGAGGAACCGGAGCCCGATCTCTCGTCGCCGCCATCGCATCCGCAGGAGACGGCACCACCCGACGCGACGAACGCAGACGACGGCAACACCGAACCCATGGAAGGCGAGGGGCAGGAAGGCGACCAGTCCGGCGGACAAAGCGGCGGCGAAGGGAATCAGGCGTCGAGCGACCCGTCGGGCTCCGAATCGGGTGGCAGCGAACAGGACGGCACGGGTGGCCAGGGCTCGGGCACCGACGCCAACGCCGAGACGGCGTCGGGCACGGGGGCAAGCGACGGTGGTCAGCAGATCGGCGACAGCGGGACCGCGGGAGAGACTGCGTCCGACGGGTCGACTGGCGAAGGCAGCGAAGGTTCGACCGGCGGATCGGCTGCGGAAGGCGGTGAAGGCACGACTGACGGCGGACAATCCGGCCAGCCGGGTAGCAGCGGATCGGGCCAAACCGGTTCTGGAGGCAAGCCGGGAAGCCAGCAACAAGCCACACCGTCAGAAACCGGTGCCGAGCCAACGGGCGAGGGCGCATACGGCGAAGAACCCTTGCACGACGGCGAGGCGTTTGAAAAAGCGCTCGAACATATGCGTGAGCAACAAGGCGGCGACTCGGCAGACGCGAGCAGCGGCGGGCAAGCTGGCCGGAAACCGGAGTCGGGAGATGCGTCGTCGGGTTCGCAATCGCCGCAAGGCCGAGACGGGGGCGGCGCCAAGGACAGTCCCCAAGAAGGCGGCGCGGACGGTTCGGCTGGCGGTGGGCAGCAGCAAGCAGGCCAACCCAAGCCACAGGACGGCGAAGGCTCCGAAGCATCGGGCGCAGCACAGCAGCAGGAAGGAAAGCCACAAGACGAACCTGGCGCACCCAAGGGCGGCCAGCAGAAATCGGACGCGAGCCAAGGTGCCGGCCAGAAGAAGGAGGGCGCATCAGGCAGTAGCGGCAAACCGGAAGGCGGCGCACAGCCGAAACAAGGCAAGAAGCCGTCCAATAGCGGCGCTGGCAAGCCAAAGGACTCGGGGCAAGGTGACAGTGGCGATTCTGGCTCCGGGCAAAGCGGTCAGGAGAAGAGTGGTTCCGCGGGCGCACAGCAGGAGAACCGTGACCAGCAGAAGAAGAAGGGAAGCCAGAGCGGAAAGCCCAAACCCGGTGGCGGATCTCAGTCGCCCTCGCATAGCCAACGTCAATCGGACTCCAGCGGCGGCCAAGAAGGCGATCGCAGCGGTGGTGGCAAACAGGGCGGCGGTCAGGGTGCCAAGCAACAGGGCAACGACAGCGCGGGCAGCAACAGTCCTGGCGATGAAGGGGCCGGTGCGTCGAGTGAATCGGGCGCGGGCGACGAATCGAACCAGCCTGGCGATCGGGCCCCGTCGGAGGGCAAAACCGGCACGCCCGGCGTCCAGAAGGGCCAGGGCAGCGACACCGATCCGGCACCCGGCGGCAAGGGCCAAGGCGGAACGGCGGACGGGCTGGACCAAGCCGAATCCACGGAAACGGTGTCCGGAAGTCCGACGTCGGGTGCGACCGACGAACGAGGCCAGGGCGTTCCGATGGGGGGCGGCAAGCCAAGCAACGCCGAACTACGTGGATTGGACCTGACCGGCGAAGTGCCTGCCGCGGAAAAGCCAAATCTGAAGTACGCGCGCGAAGCGACCAATCTGGTCCTGGACTATCTGAAGGA
>JADHUC010000258.1 GCA_016784735.1 Pirellulaceae bacterium
GCCGAGACGACGACATCCTCTTCGTCAGCCGCTCGTCGCGGCGAATGGCGCAGGCGGTTGCGGGCGATCTCCAGAAGTCGGTCTACGAAGCGTTGCCAGAGCTGTTGCGCCGCCCGCTGATCTCCGTCCTTCAGAGCGTTGATCCAGTCTGTGACTGAGTCTTCCAGAGGCATTCGACCACTCCAATCAACAAACAGACCGAACCATCAATAAGGACTGGATTCTACTTTAGTCGCCATGGCAAATCAAACACGCGCGACACGAGCTTGCGTGCACTGGTTGCGAGGACCGAACTGCGTCGATTCAGTTCCTTCGGACCAAGTGGCATACGCCCCGAGGGCACAACGTTATCAAGCAGACATGACCGGCGCAATTCCATGAAACCCGCTCTCGTGCGCCCATGCGGAGAGCCCCTGGAGAAGTGCTCTCAGTTCGTAGACGGCCGCTCCACGCTCGCCAGCGGCCGAATAACGGTAGGTATTTCGAATTCGTTGCTGCGCCTTGCAGAGTTCATCGGGTGCCAGCGGCAAAGCAACGACTAGGGCACGAAGGTCGTCAAGACCATCGGCCAATGTGCGGCTATCCGATAATTCATCAATCACGAGCAGGACTCGTCGGGCGGCGTCACGAAAGGCCCTCTCAATCGACGAAACCCGTTTGCCAGACTGCACTTGCATCCTATGCATCCTCCGTATATTCAACTACCGCCCCCAGCGTTCCTAATATGGTCCCTACTACTAAACTCGCAAACCGCCGCACTGACCCGCCAGAAATGCGTTGAAAACTCGAAACTACTCGGCTATCCTAATAGTTACCTTCGCCCCGATGACCGGCTGGAAACGTGACGCGGCTCTGCCGCTCCCCACCCCATTCCATCACTACAACGCCGGACGGGATGGGCGAGAACTCTCTGATGAAACTCGCAGTGCGTGATGCGTTTTGTTGTGCCGAGAGCCGGTCGTCAAGTGGCGCGTCTATGCAATTGTCGGCTTGGTAGTGTTCTGAAAGAAGGAACGCCTTGTATGGGTAAATCTCAACGGGCTTTTACGTTGGTCGAGCTGTTGGTCGTTATTGCCATCATTGGGATCCTGGTCGCTTTGCTGCTTCCGGCGATTCAAGCCGCTCGCGAAGCGGCTCGACGCACCGAATGCGTCAACAACCTGAAGCAAGTCGGACTTGCCTTGCACAGTTATCACGATTCGCTGGGTAGGTTCCCTCCCGGACGAATGAGCTGCGACGGCTGGACCGGCGGGCCTTGTGCCGGCAAGACGTGGATCGATAAGCCGGGGACGAGCGGCTTCGTGATGCTACTGCCCTACTTGGAGGAACAGCCCCTTTACGATCTGTTCGGCGGGTTCCAGCGTGGAGCCGTCTATCCAACCAGCGGGCCCGCCGGTTGGCGGACGCCCGAGGTCGACCGGGCAATGAAGACTCGGCCGGACGTCTATGTTTGTCCTAGCGATACCTCCCTGCCGATGCTGGGTAACGACGCCACCAGCAGCTATGCGTTTAACCACGGATCACGCGGCCCAAGTTACGGAATGGACCAGGTGAATCTGAAACATGGAAATACCGGCCTATTCAACTACCTCGCAGCTTATAACATGCGTGACGTCTTGGATGGCACGTCGAACACGATGTTCGCTGGAGAAGTGATCGATGCACACACCAGCCAATCGGCGAACCGTTGGGTTGTTGGGAGCCGGCACTTGGACAGTCTGCGGTCAACCGAGAATCCGCTGAACACACCGCCCGGCACAGGTCCGTATACCCTGAACGCCTACGGTTACCGGTGTAATGGAGCGTTTGGCAGTAAGCACCCGGGCGGAGCCAACTTCTTGCTAGCCGATGGCCAAGTACGGTTCCTCGCGGATGCCATTGACATGTACGTCTATCGGGCTTTGTCTACACGAGCTGGCGGCGAGACGGTTACCCCTCCGTAGTGACTGCCGTAATCGGCAAGCCGGCGACATTAGACCGTGCAACGCGAGAATGGAGCAGAACACGTGATGAGTCGGGCGTGTAATGACTATTGGCGCTGGGCCGTTGTGGCGTTGGCCGTTTTAGTGATGGGTTGCGATTCCGGCCCGAAGAGGGTGCCCGTTTCGGGCCGAGTTCTCATCGATGGTCAACCTCTCAAGACCGGCACCGTCATGGTCGCGCCGGCCGACGAGCGAGCGGCTTTTGGCCAGATCGATTCGGAAGGCCGTTTCACGCTGACAACGGAGAAAGAGGGGGACGGATGCGTCGCGGGATCGCACCGCGCGACGGTCACGGCAACCGAGATACTGAACCCCAATGAAACGCGACTGCTCGTTCCACCCAGATACATGGACTTGTCCGCATCCGCTCTGACCGTCACGATCGAGGGGCCGACAGAAGACCTGTTGATCGAACTCAGTTGGGAAGGCGGTCACCCGCAGACCATTCGAACCGAGTCCGCAGGCGACATTGACCCGAATGCAATGTAGCTAGCCGTCCAGCAACTCGACGGCGTGGAACTTGTGGCCTTCGAGCATGTGCAGACTGGCACCACCGCCGGTCGAGACGTGGGTCATCTCATCGGCCAGCCCAAACTGCAACACAGCCGATGCGCTGTCTCCGCCGCCGATGATGCTGGTCAGACTGTGTTGGCGTGTGGCCAAGGCAATGACTTCCGCCAGGTCGCGAGTACCCGCGGCAAACGGTTGCTTCTCGAAGGCGCCCATTGGCCCGTTCCAGTAGATCGTTTTTGCATTGGCGATCACGCCAGTGAATTGCTGGAGCGTCTTCGGTCCGATGTCCAAGCCTTTCCAGCCACTGGGAATCGCATGGTCACAGGTCTTGGTGGGAGTACGTTCGCTGAGTTCCTGGCCGCAAACATGGTCCAGTGGGAGCAGCAGCTTGGCGCCTCCCTTTTCAGTTCGCCGCAACAACTTAGCCGACTTGTCCACCGAATCCGGATCGACCAGGCTGTCGCCCACCGTCGAGCCCTGGCCCAGGAGAAACGTGTAAGCCATGCCGCCGCCGATCAGCACGGCGTCCACTCGCTTCAACACGTTCTCGATGGCCGTCAGCTTGTCGGACACTTTGGCGCCGCCAAGGATGGCAACAAATGGATGCCGAGGGTTGTCGAACGCATCGGATAACACTTCGATCTCCCGGACCAGCAGAAACCCAGCCACGCGCGGCGCGCCGTGCAGTCCCATCTCTTCTGGCACGGCGATCATCGACGCGTCTTTGCGATGAGCCGTTCCGAATGACTCCTGACAGTAGATTTCGGCCAACGCCGCCAACTGGGCGGCGAAACCGGCGTCGCGGGCCTTCTCGCCTTGGTGAAAACGCAAGTTCTCCAGTAGGAGCACGTCACGGTCGTTCATATCCAAGACCATGTCGTCCACCGCATCGCCAATGCAGTCGGGAGCAAGCCTAACCCGCGTATTCGGCAGCAACTCGCTCAAACGAGCGGCGCACGGAGCCAGACTCAAGCCCTCCTCCGGACCGATGCCCTTCGGTCTTCCGAGGTGACTGGCCAGGATCAAGCGGCCGCCTCGATTAACAACGCTGCGAATCGAATCAAGTGCCAAGCGAATGCGACGGTCATCCGTGATTTGGCCGTCCTCCAACGGTACGTTGAAGTCCACTCGCATAAAGACGGTCTTACCCGTCACGTTGACGTTGGCTATGGTCTTCTTCTTCAGCTTCATTCCCAACCCTCTTTTCAAGTGCGCCACGATTTCGACAACGAGGCACGGGTCTTCCTGTTATACCGCTCCCGGCGAGGATTGACGCGCTTGCTCGTTTAACCGCAAGCCGGAGGCGTGCGCGTCCCTAGCCCACGCGCACGCCTCCGGCTTGCGGTTAAACGAGCCATTTTCGTCCCGGAGCGGTATAGTCATCTCTTTATTTGGTCCGGCCCGTCCAAGACGCGCACGACGCGAAATCCCAAATGGAAATTCCAACTGACCGGCGCGACCTTGGCGCGGTTGGCCGAGCGGCAGACGGCGGGAAAGTTGATCCAACAACCACCGCGAAAGATACGTCGATCTCCATTCGCCGGGCCGGCGGGGTCCGTCGCCTCGCCCTTCGGATATTCGGCATACCAATCCGCGCACCATTCCCATACGTTGCCGTGCATTTCGTGTAATCCCCAGGGGTTCGGCGGCAGGCTGCCGGCCTTGGCTGTCGACTCGCGGAAGACGCCCTTCCTGCCGCCCGCATAGGTGCGGTTGCCATCGTAGTTCGCCTGGTCGGGGCTAATCATCTCGCCCGTGTGAAACGGAGTCGTCGTCCCCGCCCGGCACGCGTACTCCCACTCGGCCTCTGTCGCCAGACGATACGGCTTTTGTTCCTTCTCGCTTAGTTTTCGGCAAAACTCGGCCGCCTGGTCCCACGTGACGGTCTCGACCGGCAAATCGTCGCCGGTGAAGAAGCTGGGGTTCTTGCCCATCACCGCCTTCCAATGACCCTGAGTCACCTCGGTCGCCCCCATGTAAAAGCCTTTGGTCAGCGTAACGCGGTGCAGAACCTCATCGGGGCGGTGCCATTCCTCGTCTTGTGGACTGCCCATGATGAATTGTCCGGGTGGGATCAACAACAGCTTCATCCCGGCCGAATTCGTCACTTGGATCGGCAGGCCCAGGTGTTCGGCCCACGCTCGCTGGTGCGCCTTGGCCCCGGCGGGCGAGAACGGCGAGACCGCCGGCGCCGGCTCGGCACCGGCCGCAGGATGCATCAACACAAACAACAGCAGACAAGCACAGACGTACCGCATCATTGAGCCTCGCTCTTTCCGATTATTCAGACATCCACTTGCCAGTTCCGTGACAGCCAGCCAGAAGTATACGATATCGCTTTCCTCTCAACGCGCAAAGCCTCGGCCTCGCCTTCTAGGTATTCCCCAAGTTGTTTTCGCTGTCCAGAAACCTGACAATGTACCGTGACGAGAATCGTACCACCGGAACCGTTTGGCAACGCTTGACGATTTCACCGCTGGTCAGCTTGTTTCGGAGACCTGCAAAAGACAAGAGGAGATGTAGCGATGAGAACCACTTTCGTTGGCGCATCGATCGCCTTGTTGGGCTTCGTCGTGGCTTGGCGGGCCACGGAGGCCAGTGAAGAGATTCCCTGTTGCATGATCATCGACGACGGCGCACCGTTCTTCAACATGCGCTGGGTCAAGGACAAAACCGTGTGCAAGGAAATCCCGACCAGTTTCTATCAGGAGTTTGCCGAGTGGGCGGCTGAAAAGGGGGTGAAGGGCAAGTTTTCGATCATCCCATGCCTGGGTGGCATCAAGCCAATCGACGGATCGTTAGGCGAGTACCCAGGGCATTCGCGAGAGGAGCGACTCGCGTGGATCCGCATGATCAACACGCAGTACGCTCCGCGTTTCACGTTGACGCCGGAAGTGATCACCCACTGGTACCCATGGGACGTAAAGGCCAAGAGCCTTCAACTGGGCCCTCCCACGGAAAACACCTGGTTGGCCGGGCAAACGCTGGACGTCCAAACCGCCTACATCACGGAAGCGATGCAGATGCTGACGCGTGCCGGAATCGAGGTCGGGGGACTGACCATGTGCTGGTCTTACCCCAAAGACAAGAACCACGTGCTTGGCGAGGCCGCGCTTCGTGCCGCCCGAGAGGTTTGCGAACTGGACTACGTCGTCCTGTTCAACGACACGGGCGTCAAACCCGGTGTCATCTATCGAGGCGACGGCGGGGCGATGGTGGTATCGCTTCGGCCCGGCGTGGGGGACGTTTACGATCACACCTTCGGCAAGAAGACCGATGTCGATGTCCAGCAAGACGCCGACCGGTACATCACGGCCGACGGAACCGCAGGGCGGTTCATCGATCAGATCCAAGAAGGCGGTTGCCTGATCTTCTACACTCACATGCAGACTCTCTACGGCAACGGGACCAAGAGTGGTCTCAAAGTGTTTCAGATCGCCGTCGAACGGCTGGAGAAGCGGTATGGCGATCGAATCCAGTGGATGACGGGATGCGAGATTGCCCAGCACTTCTGCCCGCCGGCCAAGCAGTAGACCGTCGCCACAACGTGCGATCTATGGGAACCAGAGTGATCGCCTTCGCGGCATGTTCTTGATGATTTTGCCCATCAATGATTTTGCCTTGCTCTTTTTCGGGCAAAATCATTGTCGGGCAAAATCATTAGAATCACGTCTGGACAGCTTCGCTCTTGCTTCCAACGGCGTCTTGTTGGACAATTCTTAACAGAGCATAGGCATGAATCGGGCTGGTCCACTATGTGCGAAAGGCGATGACATGAACCAAGACGTTACGTTTCGAAAGGTGTCAATCCGTCCGATCGAACTGTTGAAACAATCCCGTGACTTGATGGGCGACCAGTACTGGCTGTTCGTCGGCATCACGTTTGTGGGGATGTTGATTGGTTCTGCGGTGCCCATGGGCATCCTGATGGGACCGATGATGTGCGGCATCTACCTCTGCTATCTCCAACGCAATCGCAACCAACCAGTGGAATTCGGGCTTCTTTTCAAGGGTTTTGATTACTTTGTCGAAAGCTTGATCGCCACTCTCATCATGATGGCCGTGTCACTGGTGATCATCGTTCCGGCTTACGCGATCTTCATAGTTGCGTTTCTTGGCATGATGGTTGAGACGCAGGGAGAGCCAAATCCACTTGCCGCAATGGGGCTTTTTTCCGCCCTGTATGCCGTCATCATCGTGCTGATCATCTTTGTCAGTCTGCCGTTTGTTTTCGTATACCAACTGATCGTTGATCGCCAGCTCAAGGCGGTCCCTGCCGTGAAAGCTAGTTTTCGAGCGGTCTTGGCGAATGCGTTCGGACTGCTAGGCATGATGTTGGTCTACTCGCTTATCAGCCTCGTCGCGACCTGCCTCTGCTACGTCCCTGCAATTCTGTTCATGCCGCTGGCTTTTGGTGGCTTTTTTCTAGCCTATCGCAACATCTTTCCCGAAGACGAGAAGGAGCTGCAATCGTAGACTGTCCCGATTGCCGATCCTTGATGCTGAGCAACAAATTCCAAGTCAAGACCTGGCCCCTTGATTACCAATGACCATAGAAGTTGGATGTAAATGCGGCAAACGCTTCATGGCTCAGCCACATCTCGCGGGCAAGCGAGTCGGCTGCCCTTCCTGCGGATCACCCATCACGATTCCCGCAGCACAGCGACCCACGACGCCAGCACCCGACATTTTGGTCACGTGTCGATGCGGTCAGCGGTTCAGTGCGAAACCCCACCTCGCCGGCAAGACGGTGCGATGCCTCAAGTGCCAACAGCCAATTCAAGTTCCGAATGCTTCCAGCGCGTCGCCGCCTACGCAAGTTGCGCCGCTCGAACCGCCAAAAGCCGATGACGACCTATGGGGCGACTTGCCGACGGCGCCCGCGCCATCCGCCGAGCCAGCCTTGGCATCGGCTCATGCGAGTCTGGCCCAGCAACACATGACCAACGCTCGCGCTGATCATGTCGAGAAGAAGAAGGACTTGGACGTCTGGGGCACAGGAAAGGTCTTTTCCGGTATCCTCATGATGGTGGGGGCTGCAGTATGGTTCGTCGTGGGCCTGTTAGGGGGCAGGATCTTCTTCTACCCACCAGTCATGTTCGTGCTTGGGGCGATCGCACTGATCAACGGAATCGCGCAGAAGTTGAATCGCTAGATGCAACGGGGGCAACACGCCGCCACCCTCAGTGCGGCAACGCGGTCGAGTCGCCGTCGCTCAACGCCCGTACGCCCCGTCAAACGCGGCTCGAGAGGGGATCTGGCACCTCCGGTGAACGCGGCATGAATGCGGGCCTATCACCGCTGTCGCGGGCAAATCCGATGAATCGGGCTATGCTCATCCGTTTCCACAGAGCGAATCGGCACTACCGTCTAACCTAGTTGCGTCTGGACCGGTGGAATTCTGGTATTGTTGGGTGCAGAATATACGGTCATGGAAAGAAGAAGTTGCCAGGTACCTGACACCATGTGCGGCGAAGGAGTCTCGTGCGATGACCGAGCCAGTCGATGAAGTCTTGCTCAAGGACTTCAAACCCAAACCGTTGATGCGCGTTTCCGAGCATGTTCCGGAGACGGCCCGGTTTCCGGTGATCGATGCCCACAATCATCTGTTCGGTGATTTGTCCGCCGAAGAACTGATCGAAGTGATGGACGCGGTGGGTGTGAAGCTCTGGGTGAATGTCACCGGCAATGTCACAATGCCATTGGAGAACAATACGTACACCATTGCTCGACGCGATTTCGGTCACTTCGCCGAACGCTACATGGAAAAGTACCCGGGACGCTTTGCCGCGCTGACCATGTCGGATTTCGCGCAGTGGGGCGATCCGATCCTGCTGAAAGACGATTTCGCCGAGCGGTGTATCCAGCATCTTGAGGAGGATCTTGCCCGAGGCGCCTGCGGCCTGAAGGTCACCAAGGAGTTGGGGCTGTTCTATCGCGACGGCGATGGAGCCATGCTTGGTGTCGACGAGGGACGGCTGTACCCGATTTGGCGACGGGCCGGCGAATTGGGCATTCCCGTGTTGATTCACGTCTCGGATCCGGCAGCGTTCTTCCTGCCCATCGATGCGCACAACGAGCACTACCTCACGTTGCGGGAATTCCCGGCCTGGGGTTTCCACGGTTCGTTTTTCTCGAAAGAAGAACTTCTCCAGCAGCGGAACCGGATGATCGCCGATCATCCGCAGACCATGTTCATCCTGCCGCACGTCGCCAATCATCCGGAGGATTTGGCTTCGGTCGCCGAGCTGCTGGACGCCCATCCGAACGTGATCATCGACTTCTCCGCCCGGATCGACGAACTGGGCCGCCAGCCCTATACGGCCCATGACTTCTTTGTCAAATACCAGGACCGTATTCTGTTCGGATTAGACATGCCCGTCTCGCCGGAAGCGTACCGGTGTTATTTCCGTATTTTGGAAACGCGCGACGAAAACTTCGACTACCCCGACTACATCGGCCGCTTTGGCGTGTACACTCGGTGGAAGTTGTACGGACTTGATTTGCCAGACGAGGTCTTGAAGAAGGTGTATTACGAGAACGCCGAGCGCGTGCTTCCCGGCGTCCGCATTGATACGTGAAACACAAGGACAAATGGACGATGCCCGATATCAAACGAGTACTGGTGACCGGGGCCAGCGGCAAGCTGGGCGGACCGGTCTGTGAGGCCCTGCTGGAAAAGGACTACCAAGTGACCGCGCTAAAACATCGCTCGGCGGTCGCCGTGGACGGCGTCCAAGAGGTTCAAGCCGACCTCGGCAAGGCCGATGCCATCGAGGAACTAGTCGCCGCGAGCGACGCAATACTGCACTTGGCCACGTCCAAGGAAGACCGCGATGGCGTGATCGATATCAGCGCCCGGGGAACGTTCAACCTGCTGGATGCAGCGATGCGGACCAAGACGCTGAAGCGATTCGTGTTGGCGAGCGGCGACGCGGTGAACGGCATCTACTTCAACGCTCAGCCGATACCAATCCGCGAAGACATGCCCATGATCGCCTACCCCGGTTACTATCCGCTGTCGAAGGTCATCGAGGAGACAATGTGTCAGCAGTTCTTTCACCAGGCCCAGGTACCCACGGTGTGTCTGCGTATGTCGTGGATTCACTCCGAGGACGATATCCTCACACACCTGACCGTCGCGGGCGAGCAGTTCGGCGTGCCGGTTTGGAGTGAGCTGATGGACGACGACGCCCGGGCCAAGTACGCCTCGGGCGGCGATGCGGCCGTGGCTCTGCGGCATCCCGATGGCCAACCCATGTTGCGGCACATCGTGGCGGTGGAGGACTGCATCCAGGCGTTCCTGCTGTCTCTGGAACGCGAGGAGATCGAAGGCGAGACGTTCAACATCGCCATGGGCGAACCGTTCGACTATGTGGACGCGGCCGGATACGCGGCCCAGCGGTTGGGGATCGACGTGATCGAACTGATCGATCCGGTCGGCCAGGATTTCTGCATGGACGTGACCAAAGCCCGCTATGTGCTCGGCTACCGGCCACAATATGACATCCGAGGCCTAATCGACCGAGCGGTCGACTTCCGCCAATCGGGCCAGGCACGACGACAACGCACAGGATACAAGGGATAGGAGAAATCGCATGAGCAGTCTTCAGGACAGAGTAGTCCTCATTACCGGCGGCACATCGGGAATCGGCCAGGCATGCACCGAGCTGTTTGCCCGGTCGGGAGCGAAGGTGGTGACCATGTCGATCCAGGAAGCCGAGGGCAAGGCGATCCAGGAGCAGTTGACCGGCGAAGGCCACCAGTGCGTCTTCCACCAAGGCGACGTGAGCCAGGAGGGCGACGTCAAGGCTGCCGTGGATCTGGCCGTCGAAAAGTTCGGCCGGCTGGATGCCGTCCATGCTAACGCGGGCGTGCTGCGAAATCAGAAGATCACCGAATTCACGCTCGACGACTTCCACACGGTGCTCAACGTCAATTTGCTTGGCGTCGCTCTAGTTTGTAAGCACGCCATACCCGTGATGGAGCAACAGGGCAAAGGCTGCATCTGCATCACAACTTCGGTCGCTGCCGACATCGGCTTCCCTGGGCACGCCATTTACTGTGCTTCGAAGGCAGCCTTGGTGGCCTTGATGCGATCGATGACGACGGATCACAGCCCGAACGGCGTGCGATTTGTGGGCGTCAGTCCCGGCACGATCGACACGCCCATGCTGGCCGCCTCGTGCGAGGGTTGGGATAAGCCCAAAGAAGAACTCTACGCCGACGTTGCCAAGAAGATCCCCGTGCAGCGGATGGGCGAGTCGGTCGACGTCGCACAGGCCGTGGCATTCCTGTTGAGCGACGATGCCGGTTTCATCAACGGCAGCGTTGTCCATCTGGAAGGTGGTACACTGGCGTTGCCGCCGTGGTAGAAACTCAAGTCGATCGCACGCCTCGTCAGGCTGACGTGGTAGTCGGCCGGGAGTCTCGGTGCGAATTTGATGCTTCAGATGGTATGAGTTCAGCCTGGATGGTACAATGCGCCCGACCCCCGCCTGGAACGCGCGTTGCCACAGGAATACTGGGTATGGCCTCAGTCACGCTGAAAGACTTCTCCTGGGAAAGGATGATCGCCGCTGTGGATGCCGTGCGAGAGCGAGCCTGTCGTGCAGCCGCTGCCCTGGATCGGGCTAGAATCCCACATGTCGTGGTTGGTGGCAACGCCGTCGCGGCTTGGGTCGCACGCGTGGACGCGGAGGCCGTGCGAAACACGAAGGACGTGGATTTGCTGGTACGGCGGCGGGATTTCGAACGCGTTGTTCGCGCATTAGAGTCGGTCGGGTTCGTCCACCAGAACGTCTCGGACGTGGATCTATTCCTGGATGGACCAGAGGGTTCGGTCAGGAGCGCGATTCACATCCTTTTCGCGGTGGAGAAGGTGCGCCCTGACTACCTCCTTCCCACTCCTGATGTGACTGATTCAGAGGCAGGGCCGGATTTCGCTGTGCCCACACTGGACGCATTGGTACAGATGAAACTGACCTCGTTTCGCCTGAAAGACAGAGTCCATCTTCTGGATTTGCTGGAAGTTGGGTTAATCGACGAGGGTTGGTGCGACCGGTTCCCGCCAGAACTTGCCGCGAGACTGCGGGAGTCAATCGATACACGAGACCGCGAGGCGTGACAGCCGCCAAGGCGTCAGTATCTGATCGCGGTTCTTGTTTTGCATGATGCAGCCATCGCAATTGCGGTCGTCATTGGGATCCGCCGGCGCGGAGATGCCCCGCAACATGTGACATGGAGAATTGGGATGCGACCTTTCGAGCGTAGGATTTCGCGTCGTGCCATGTTGGCCCGCACGGCCCAGGTTGCGGCAACGGCTGCTGTTGCATCGACACTGCACGATCCACAGGCCAGTGCGATCGAGTCTGAGGCGACATCGACTGCGGTCTGGGACATGCACGGGCACTTGACCGGCGTGAGCGGAACGCCCGAAGAGAGAATCACGCAACTGTTGACATATGCGGATCGGATGGGGATTGAGAAGGTCATTATCTTCTTGGGGTTTGGGCGTGAGCACGAGCCGTCCCCGGAGCAATTCCGTCGCGACAACGATGTGCTGTTGCGTGCACTGGATCAAGCACGCGACCGGGCACTTGGCTTTGTGTACCTCAATCCGAAATTCACGGACGAATCATTGAAAGAACTGGACCGCTGTGTTCGCGATGGTCCGATGGTCGGCGTCAAGTTGTGGGTTGCGCTCCGATGCCACGACGAGCGTCTCGACCCTATTGTCGAGCGGGCCACGGAACTGAAAGCCGTTGTGTTCCAGCACACGTGGCTCAAGACCACCGGCAACTTGCCAGAGGAGTCGACGCCGAGTGAGATTGCCCAACTGGCCGCTCGCCACCCCAACGCAACGTTGATCGCCGGACACCTCGGTGGCGATTGGGAACGCGGCATTCGGTCGATTCGAGCGTCGCAGAATGTCTATGCAGGCATCAGCGGCAGCGACCCCACAGCCGGCATGGTCGAGATGGCTGTTCGCGAACTTGGCGCCGAACGCGTCATCTACGGCAGTGACTTCGGCGGCCGCAGTCTTGCTTCGCAGCTTGCGAAAGTGTACGGAGCCGACATTTCCCAGGAAGCCAAGCGATTGATCCTCGGCGGCAACATCAGGCGTCTGTTGCGCCCGATTCTCACTGCGAAAGGAATGACGTTGTGATCGCTTCGTTTAACCCGAAGCCGGAGGCGATGGCGGGCGCTACGCATAGACGATCCAACCTGCTGTCCGCCATCGCCTCCGGCTTCGGGTTAAACAAGGAAGTGCTTGTCCGTATCGGACGAAAGGAGATTCTGCGATGCGAAAAATGGTCATCACCTTACTGATCGGAGTCGGAGCGTTCGCAAGTCCTGCGAGTGCGGGCAATCAGACTTTCGCTCCCGCCGAAGGGCCCCGGCACATGCTCGTCGGCGAGGGCCAGGCCGCTGCAACGATCGTCCTGCCGGAGAAACCAGGTCCGGTCGAAACGTATGCCGCCGCGGAGCTTCAGCGGTATGCCAAGGCAATCACCGGGGTCAACATCCCGATTGTCAGCGAACCCGAAAAGCCGCAGAACTTCGGCCTTTGGCTGGGACAGACGGCAGCAGCGCGATCGGCCGGCCTCATGCTGACGGAAGAAAAGCTGGGGCGCGACGGCTACGCTGCCAGAGCGGATAAGAACGGCCTCGTTGTCGTCGGACAATGTCCGCTGGGCACGCTGTTCGGCGTGTACGATCTGGTCGAACGGGAATTCGGCGTGCGGTGGTGCGAGCCCGACGAACTGGGCGAGGTCGTGCCCAAGGCCGACACGTTGTCGATTGGCACGTTCTGCTACGACTTCAAGCCATCGTTTCGCTACCGATGGGTAGATTCGAACGACTGGTCGCTCAGGCAACGGATGAACTGCTACGTGAAGATCGACGGCAAGTCGGTCGGCGTGAACTGGAAGTGGCACTTCCACACGTTTGCGATTCTGATACCCCCTGAAAAATACTCTCACGATCATCCTGAGTGGTTTGCACTGGTCAATGGCAAGCGACAGACGTTCAAGGAACGTCCCAGCCATGGCGCCCAGCCCTGCACGAGCAACCCGGTCGTAGTCGACAAGCTAATCGACGGCCTTCTGAAAACGCTGGACGCCGACCCTACCATCGAAATCATCACGCTTTCGCCCAACGATGGCGGCGGTTTCTGCGAATGCGAGAACTGCACGGCACTCGACGGCCCGGATCGCGGCTGGTTCGCCCGTTACTCGAACCGTCTGGCCGTGCTGAACAACCAGGTCGCCAAGGGAGTCGGCCAGCGATATCCGGACGTCAAGATCAAGGTTGGCGCCTATGCCATGTACGCCCGGCTGCCGAGTATCGAGGACTATCGGCCGGAGCCCAACCTCCTGTTCCAGCTTTGCCACATCTACTTCTGCCACAACCATCCGATCACCAGCGACAAGTGCCAGGCCGGGAAAACCTACAAGCCGAGTCACAACTTCCTGCCCAACCAGGAATTTGTCGAGATCCTCGGGCGCTGGCGCCCGCTGACGGAGAACCTGTTCATCTACGAGTACTACTCCCTGGGCGGCTGGTCGAAGACGGAGATGCTTTGGCCCATGGTGCATACCATGCGCCACGATATACCCTGGTATCGCGACATGGGTGCCAAGGGTTTCTACACGCAAGTCGGTCCCTGGAAGCGGGCGCCGTTGAACTACTACATCGCCGCCAAGCTCGCCTGGAATGCCGATCTGAATGTGGACTGGCTGATCGACGACTTCTGCCACAATTTCTTCAAAGAGGCTGCCGAACCGATGCACAGATACTTGGCCGGACTGGAAGAAGCCATGGTCAACAGCAACCAGTGCATCTCCTACGGACTGCGCGAGGGCCGGGCCAAGGCCATATCGCCGAACATCTTCGACCGGCCCACCCGCGACCGCCTCCGCGGATTCCTCGACGACGCTCGGCAATGTGCCAAGTCCGACGAAGTGCGTCGCCGCATCGCCGAAATACGCAACGGATTCGACGAATGCGAGAAGTCAATCTTGAGCATGAAATAGAGTGGAGAAACAACAATGAAGAGACAGACTTTTCGAAGTGTTGCACCGTGGTTTGTAGTGGTGTCTTGGTCTTGGCTGGCCGCGGCGGTTTTCGCTGCGGATACGGCCTACGAAGTCGAGGTCCGCGCGGATGTGAAGATTCCAATGAGAGACGACGTGGAATTGGCCGCGCATGTCTTCTTGCCGAAAGCGGAAGGCAAGTTTCCCGCAGTACTTGCCCGAACGCCCTACGGCAAGGGTGGCACAGGAGGCGGTCCGGGACGTTTCTATGCCTCGCACGGCTACGTCTACATCAGCCAGGACTGCCGAGGCAGAGGGGCGTCCGCAGGGAATTGGGAACCTTTCGTGAACGAAGCTCGCGACGGCAAGGACACGCACCAGTGGATCCTGGATCAGCCTTGGTCGAACGGGAGTATCGGCACGATGGGCGGCTCGTACGTGGGCTACACGCAATGGACGTCGGCGCCGAATGCGGGGGAGTATCTCAAGGCGATGTTTCCGGTCGTTCCGTTGATAGATCCATATGACGATATCGCCTACATGGGCGGCGCGTTTCAGCTTTCTCTCATGATGGGATGGGGGGCCGGCGTGTCGGGCAAGCCCGGCGTGCGTGGCTGGAACAACGACGACTGGCAGCGGGCATTCCGGACACTGCCGCTCTGTACGTGGGATACGGCCATCGGCGCGGAAGTGCAGTACCTGCGGGATTGGATCGCCCACCCGCACTTCGACGGCTACTGGGAAAGGAGCAGCATTCAAGGCCGCAGGAAGGACATCGCCGTCCCCATCTACGCAGTGTGCGGGTGGTACGACCTGTTCGCCAACAGCGTGCTTGACCATGTGAACGCAGTCAAAAAGACGTCGCGTTCAGAACATGCGAAAGAGCATTTGCATGTGCTCATGGGGCCGTGGACGCACGGAATCAGCAGGGATGGCAGGGTCGGCAGCCTGGATTTCGGCAAGGCCGCCGTTGTCGACTTGAATGCGATTCAGGCCCAGTGGTTCGACCAATGGCTGAAAGGCGAGAAGGCGGGCGTCGAGGACTGGCCGCCCTACAGGATTTTCGTGATGGGGCGAAACCAATGGCGCGACGAACACGATTGGCCGCTGGCGCGCACGCAGTATACGCCGTACTACTTCCACAGCAAAGGATCTGCGAACACGCTCAAGGGTGACGGCAGACTGGACACGACAAAGCCAGCCCAGGAGGCCGCCGATCGGTTCGTCTATGACCCGGACGATCCGGTACCGACCTTGGGCGGCTGTAATCTAGGCAAGTGTCCGATTGGGCCTCATGACCAGACGAAGGCCGAGCAGCGAGAGGACGTTCTCGTTTACACCAGCGATGAATTGACAAGTGAGCTGGAAGTGACGGGGCCGGTCAAAGTGATTCTGTACGCCGCCAGCAACGGGACGGACACGGACTGGACGGCCAAGCTTGTGGACGTACACCCCGATGGACGTCCTTTCAATCTGTGCGACGGGATCATCCGCGCCCGCTACCGGGAATCGTCCGACAAGCCGACGCTGATCGAACCGGAGAAGGTCTATCGCTATGAAATCGACCTCTGGGTAACCAGCAACGTTTTCTTGCCGGGCCACAAGGTCCGGGTCGAAATCTCCAGCAGCAACTTCCCTCGCTTCGACCGCAATCCGAATACCGGCCATCCGTTCGGCGCCGACGCGGAGTTGAAGAAGGCAAACCAGACCGTGTATCACGATGCCGAACACGCGTCGCACATCCTCCTGCCATTGATACCGTGACGGCGCAGGATCGCCTACCTCGTAGTCGGAGACGCAGACGAATGAAACGCGTGGTTTTTTGCGCCGTTCTTGTCATTGCCGCCTGGATGTCCAATGCTGTCGGCTACGCCGATCGCTTGTTCCTGCAAGTCGAGGATTTCGACGGACCGTGGCGGCGGCAGACCAATATACCGGGCTATCTGGGCCAAGGCTTCTGCACATCGAATGCCAACCCGAACGTGGCATCCACGGTGATGCGAAAGACCGCGCGGATTGGCCAAGCCGGTCGCTATGTCGTTTGGCTGCGCGGGTATACCTCGGCCAATTCGCACCGGGCGATGCAGATGGAGATGGCCGGCGAACGCCTGGCGATCACGCACAAGGACACTCGCCGTCGCTGGACTTGGGAAAAGGCAGGCGAGGTGCAATTGGATGCGGGGCCCGTCGAGATCACTGTCCACGACGCGGATGATGGCTTTGAAGTGGCCGATGCGGTTCTGCTGACCGACGACGCGGACGAGGACCCGATGGCCGAAGAGCGGCTTTGGTCCATCTATCCGGGCCAATTGCCGGACAAGGCCAATGCGTTGCGTTTCAACATCGACGCATGCGTCGCCCTCACACGAACATGGCCCGATCCCCAGAACTTGACGCAATGGGAAGCCCGTCGTGCTATGGTAGCGCCAGCGCTCCGGCGGGCGCTGGGACTCGATCCTTGGCCCGAGAAGACGCCTCTTGAGACGCGCGTCACCGGGCGTAGCGACCGCGAGACTTACACCATCGAGAACGTCCTGTTTCAGAGCAAGCCGCATTTCTACGTGACCGCGAATGTCTATGTGCCCAAACAGGCACCACGACCGCTTCCGGCGATCGTGGTCACGGCGGGGCACGCGATGGAGCAAGGCAAGAACTATGACTTGTACCGGACTGCCCAATTGGGTCTCGTCCATCAAGGTTTCCTGGTACTCGCCTACGACCCGATCGGACAGGGCGAACGGCGCCTGCCGGGTAACTCGCACGACGTCAGCTACGCGGCCCTACTGAGCGGCAAGTCGAATCTGCATTACATGGTCTGGGACAGCATTCGGGCGGTCGACTATCTGCTCACGCGCGACGACGTGGACCCGAATCGAATCGGCTTGACGGGTAATTCCGGCGGCGGGCTGAACACCATGTACACAATGCCCGTCGAGCCTCGGTTTTCCGCCGGCGCTTCGTTTTGCTGCCTGTGCTCGTACGAAGCCTGGATTGCCGACGGCGGTAACCACTGCATCTGCAGCCACTTGCCCGGAGTCTGCCGCGAATTCGAGCAATTCGAGTTCGTTGGCCTTTGTGCGCCGCGGCCGTTCTTGGCCGGTAACGGGGCGAACGATCCCATCTTCCCCGTGGCCGGTGTGCGGAAGACGATCGACCGTGCCCGCAAGATCTACGCCCTTCACGACGCGGATGACGGGGTCAAGTTGCAGGAGGCTCCGTTGCCGCATGGTTGGTCCGGGCCATTGCGCGAGGCGGCCTATGGCTGGTTCGATCGATGGCTGCATGGGCGCGGCGATGGTTCTCCGCGCGCGGAAACTGTGCTGGAACTGGAGGACTGGCAGTCGATCGACCTGCGAGTGCTCAAGGACGGCAAGATGCCTGACGACGCAAAAACCTACGTGGAACTGGCGCGCGAGGAAGCCAAGCGACTGATCGCTTCGTATCCACCGGTGCCGGACGACGAGGCCGCTCGGGATGCCTGGGCGGAGAAGCTCCGTGAAGAGCTCTGGAGGCTCCTCGGCGGCATGCCGCCGGAGCGTGAACCGGTGGCCGAGTCGTTGGGCGTGTTCCAGTGGAACAGCCACACGGTGGAACGGCTGGCCATCCAGACAGAAGATACGTTGGAGGTGCCCGCCTTTCTGATTCGGCCGGAGCGTGCGTCCACACCGCTGCGGGCCGCAATCATGCTCGACGATGA
>JADHUC010000259.1 GCA_016784735.1 Pirellulaceae bacterium
CGTCCTGAGTGACCCGAAATCGACGACAGGTTCCGACTCGCGGAGAGCCTTTCCTTATGGCATGGTGGCCTCGATCACCGTCGTCTTCCTTGCCCATCTGCCGCTGCTATGGCGCCTGGCCGGGCGTCTTTGGGCTACCGAGCACTACCAGTTCTTTCCCGCGATTCTGGTTGGGGCTGTCTATTTGGGGTACCAACGTGCCAAGGCCATGGACCAAGTCGGGGCGAGCAGACGCTGGCTGCGAATCGTGCTGGCACTTGGCTCGCTCGCTTTGCTCGCGATGGCAGTGTTGCTGGACTCGCCGTGGCTTGCCGCCGTGGCGGCCATGGTTTCAATCTGGATGCTGCTGTACTCTCTGGGCGGACAAAATCTCCACGGGCGAGTCTGGCCTGCCTGGCTGCTGCTGTGGTTGGCCGTACCGATGCCGTTGGGATTGGACGAGCAGCTAATTCAATCCCTGCAGCGCCTCGCCACGAACTGGGCCAGCGGAGTTCTGGACCTGCTCGGTCTACGTCACTTGGTCTCCGGCGTTGTGATCGAACTGCCGGAACGCTCATTCCTGGTCGAAGAAGCCTGTAGCGGCATCCACTCGCTGTTCGCGGCACTCGCTTGCACGCTTTTCTACCTGATCATCTCCCGGCGGGCATGGTTCCGATGGGTGGTATTGCTGGGCGCCGCGGTCTTTTGGGTCGTCGTGGCGAATGCTCTCCGCGTTACGTCCGTGACGGTGATCGGCAGTACGTGGGATTTGCCTGTGACCGAAGGGATCGGGCATCAGATGACTGGTGCGTTTGTCTTCGTCGTAGCGCTCAGCATGATCGTCAGCACAGATCGGTTACTGCTGTTCCTGCTACCCAAAAGGCGGCCGAATCCCATGGAAGCTAGACGGCGACGCGGCTCGCGACGCTCGAGCAAGTCGTGGTTGGTGCGATTGGGCCTGTCCAGCAAACGTCGCCGCAAAGGCGATCGCACTCGCAAGAAAACGCCCTCGACCGTCACCGAGGTGACGGGGCAAGCGATGGACAAGAGCGGCTCGGCATCTAAGCCCGTAGCGGCCGCCAAACGCCGCAAACCGGGAACACGACCCGCGCGTTGGGAAGGCATCGCGCTGTTGGTGCTGTTCGGCCTGATCGGCGCAGCACAACTGGCTCAGGCATCGGTCGTCCCCGAACAAGACGACCGCCTCGGCTCGACATTCCTAAAACCGACACTTGATGACATGCCGAGTGAATCCAACCAGTGGCGGCGTACCGGGTTTGAGTCCGTCACGCGGGACCCGGACGATCCGGACGGCCAGTTCTCGCACATCTGGACCTACCAGAAGGACGGTATGCAGGCAGCTTTGACACTAGACGGCCCTTTCGTCGGCTGGCACAACCTGGCTGGCTGTTACCGCGGGCAGGGATGGGACATCCAGGACGTGCAACACAGCGACTACCAGCAACGGGGCGAATCGATCCCAGGCGGATACACGGAAATGAACGTGGAAAAAGGCGCCGGCCAGTACGCCTTGGTGATGTTCGCCGTTTTCGACGGACAGCATCGACCCATCGAGCCATCAGAATCCTACGTGCGGTTCCGCGCAGTTGGCCGATTCCCGCGAGTGTCCGAGTTGATCAAGCGAATCACGGGAGCCCAAGACGAACGGCTAGCCCGCGACGACAGCGTGACGTACCAAATCCAGCTCTTTTTCGAGAGTCCCATGGCGCTGTCGGAGACCCAGCGTGACGACGCGCGCGAACTGTTCCACGGCGTGCGACATACGTGACCACCCGAAACACAGCGTGGAAAGAAACTCAAGAATAGGCGACCACCGAAAGGTGACGTGACAACTTCCGTGAGCAACCTTGGCACCTGGCACCTGACAACCGACACCCGACACCTGACACCACCCTCTTACCCATGAACGACTCGCCTCAAAAGCCGAAGCGTCGCCACCGCAAACGCCGCAGCCGTCGACATTCGTTTCGCCTACCGCGGTTCAACCTGCGGCGTTTTCTGCCTCGCCTCCCGCGCGCGTTGAGGCGTCGGCGGAAGTCTTCGTCTCGTCGAAGCCTTTGGCGACGGGCTTTGGGCATCGTCCGTTGGCCGTGGCATGTGCTCCGAACGCTGGCCTACGGTGGTGGCCGTGTTTTTTTGCTCGCATTCGGTTGGTTTGGCGCCGCATGGCAGAAACGCAAACAACGGCACCTGCTGCAAGGGATTCCAGCACTGCTGGCACTTGTGTTGGTAATGGTGACCGCGCTCTTGGTCCATCGGCAAGGCAAGAATCTCGCAGATGAGTATCGAGACGCCGCACTTCAGTCCTTTCGTGGCGAAGACTTTTCGGCGGCGCGCGTCTACTACGAACGGCTCGTGACTCTGAACGGCGGCGAAGAATCAAGCCGACATGATCTGGCGCTGACGCTGGCGAGCCTAGGCGAAACGGATCGAGCAACGGCCGTTATGTCAAGCCTCGCTCCGCTGGATGGTACCGGCTTCGGCCGAGCACACCTGTGGTTGGCGAGGCAAATCTTGGGGGACCCTGCTGCCCGGCGTACCGAATCTCGAATGCAGGAAGCATATGCGCACTTGGTGCGTGCCAAACAGCGTCTACCAGGCTCGCCGGAGGTCGACTGGTGCATCGCCCAGTACTACGTCGCGGGCCGTCGCCCCGAAGCAGCCGTACCCCATCTGGCCGAGGCGGCAAAACAAATGCCCGAACTGCAATTCGAGTTGTCGCTCTTGTACGCTTCATTAGGGCAGGTGGACCTTGCTCGCCAAGCCAACCACCGGGCGCACAACTATTTTGACCGTCGACTGAAAACCGAGCCGAACGACGATGATTCCAGGCTGCGATGGGCCAGAGTTCGTATGAACTTGGACGACTTCGACGGTGCCGTGAGTATCCTCAGCGAAGGCATGGTTCTTCGGCCGCAGGGGCCCTTCCAAAGGGCGTTGGCTGCGGCCTTTGTCACGCGCTACGACCGCTTGTCGCAACAGGCGGCCAACGCGGGTACGCCTCAATTGGAGATGCTGCGTATCGCGCTGAAGTATGACCCGAACTGCCGAGAAGCCGTGTTGCGATTGGTCGAGTTTGGGGAGGGGACTGACGACGAGCAGAAGCAGGCCCGCGAAACGCTCGAAGCTCTGCTTGCCGGTGGATACGCCACGCCTTTCGTACACTTTGTGTTGGGCTGCAGAGCCTGGCAGGCCGGCGAAACGGATTCGGCTTTGTTCCATTTGGAGCGGGCCTACGAGTTAGACGAGCAACTCGGCCCCGTGGCCAATAGACTGGCCTGGGTGTTGGCCCATCAGCAGCCCCCGGACCTGGAGCGAGCACTGACGATCATCGACAGTGTGCTCGAACGCTGGCCCGATGTGGCGCAGTATCGCGACACGCGCGGCCGGATATTGGTCAAGCTCGAGCGATGGAAGGACGCCCTCGAAGATTTGGAGCGGGCCCTGCCCCAGATGGCGCGAGACCGCCAGTTGCACGAAGCGCTGGCGCAAGTCTACGGCAAACTCGGGCAAGCGAGCTTGGCCCAAAAGCACGAACAACTCGCCGAGAACCTTGAGTCGTCCGAGAACAAGTGAGAAAGGCATCGCCCCGGGCTTGATCATAACTCCGGCAAATGCTGGCAGTGCTAGTACGTGGGGCACGTTTCTAACGTGCCGTGGCTCAAAAACTTACAGACATTGGCACGTTGGAAACGTGCCCCACATTGCCGACGATACGATCAAGGCCATCGCCCCCGGAACCTACCCGACTCCCCACCCTATAACTCGCCCATTTACATGCCAAAAGGCCCATTTATCTTGCGCAAGCTATTTACAGTGTCCACGGCCCGTATTATACTTATTTCTCGCGGGTGATCTATTATCCCCGCGCAGTGTAAGCGTTTTTTATTTCCAGCCTTCCCTAGGCGTTCGATTTGATAGACCTGCATCGCATGTGTAGGTCAGTCATTCTTTCGCTCATTGCGTTTCGACAGAGGCGTCTTTGTGGCGTTCGCCGATGTTTCGAACGCCGAGTGCGGGGGCACAAACGCAGGAGTTGTGCACAGCATGGGACAGTGCTGTGCTGCATGGAATTCGCCCGGCGGGTCACGGATGGTGCTGTTCACTAACGACACGTGACATCCCCGATGCGACCCTTTGGAACAGTAGAAAGAGAAATACCCGCAATCGCGGGACGCGCAGCTCGGCCGCGCTGGTCGCCGCTTGTTCTCGCGGTGCAGATCGGCGTTGTGGGCCTAATTACCGTTCCAGCGTGGCTGCTGGGTGGCATCGAGCCTGGAATCCAAGTGTGGCTGTTTCTTGCAGCCTCATGCGCGATGCTGGTTTGTTGGTTTGCCTGCCTGGACAGACGGACCGCGAGCACGCCTCTGCCCGTAGCATTGATTCCGTTGGCCCTGGTAATCGCGCTAGGAATTCTGCAACTTGCACCACTTCCGCTTGATGTCCGCAAGCGGGTATCGCCAACTACGGCTGGATGGTGGGAAAGTCTCGATCCGCAAGCACCGCGTACCGAGGTCGAGTCCGCCGCGTTCTTTCTCGGTGCGGTGCCTTTCTCGGATCGACTCGGTTTTTTGATCGCGGGCGATTACCAGAGGCCCGGGAGCAGGCCCGAGTATGTGTCCGGACGGATCCAGAAAACCAAGAATACGAGACATTGTTACGAGAAGTAATTCGCGCACAGTTTTCGCTGCGACGGCGTTCACACGCGGACATTTGGTTCCGTGCTCGTCACTCCCTGGGTTTGACCGTTTCGGGAGCGCCAAGAACGTCGCGCAAAACGAAGGGTGATGTCACCCAAGAGAACGGAGTGCGCGCATGTTGGAGTTCACGCTTTAGCGTGTCTTCGAAGACACGCTAAAGCGTGAACTCCAACGTTTACTTGCGGCCGCAAGGCCATTTTAGGAGATAGCATTAAATGTCGACCGATACTGCCAATGACACGCCGCGCCAAATCGAGTTCTCTGCTCCGGAGTCTCAGGAAAGCGGCTGGGCCTTTCTTGGCTTTGCCTGGCGGCGCAAGTGGTTGATTGCCTTTGCCATCGTCGTGGCTCTGGCCCTGGGGTATCTGCACTTCCTGAAACAGCCAGCCATGTACCAGTCCTCCGCGCAGATGCTGATTGTCAAACAACGCGGCAGCGTGCCGATTAGCGGCGTGACCCTCCAGACGAGCTATGACTCGTCGCACGAGACGCTACTGCGAAGTCCCGTCATCATCAGCAAGGCGGTCGAGAAGCACGACCTGGGATCGTTGCCGTCGATGCGTGGCTCCGGCGATCCGACGCCGCGGGTCATTGCTGGACTGGGCGTCAGCGGGACGGTCAGCGATACCGGGGACATCGTAGACTTCACGTTCTCCAGTGGAAGCCGCGAGGATTGCCCCAAGGTACTGGATGCCGTAATCGCCGCCTATCGCGATTTCCTCGGCGAAACCTACGAGAACGTCAATGAAGAAACCATCGAGTTGATCGGCCAAGCCAAAGATGTACTTGACCGGCAAATCAGCGAGGCGCAGCGGGAGTACCAGAAATTCCGCGAGGACGCCCCGCTGCTGTACTTGGGCGGCGAAGGCCAGAACGTTCATGAAAGCCGCCTGAGCCAGATCGAAGGCATGCGGTCGGGGCTGGTGGTCGAGGAGTGGGGGACCCAAGCGAAGATCGAAGCCATCGAAGCGGCTCTAAAACGCGGCGGCGACCGCGAGGCGTTGAACCTGATGATCGGTCACATCCGCGAGGCCGCTGGCGCGGCTGAGGGCGGTTCCGGAGCTTCTGTAGACGACCAAATGTGGCCCATGCTTATGGAAGAGCAGTTGCTACTGGATGATTACGGGCCGGATCATCCCAAAATCAAATCGCTCCGCAGACGCATGAAACTGACCCGCGAGCACCTGCTGGGTAAGTCGCCTTCGACGGAGGACGGAGAGCAGGAACCAAGGGACTACTACGATATTTACGTCGACTCTCTGCGCGAGCAGATCACGTTCAACAAGGAGCAGTTGGCGGCGTTGGACCGGCTGTTCGACAAAGAGACCGAAGAGGCCAAAAAGATTGACAAATCCCAGGTTGAAGACAGTAACTACCGGGGCTCGATCGAACGCAAGGAACGCATGTTCGACGCGGTCATTGCGCGGCTGGAAGAGATCAACGTATCGAAGGACCTCGGCAACATCAAAACCCAGGTGATTCATCCGCCCAGCGGGGCTCGCCAGACCGCCCCGGACATGAAGAAGAGTATGACGACCGCTGGGATTCTGGGGCTATTGGCGGGCCTCGCTCTGGCCTTCGTCGTCGATTCGCTCGATCGCCGATTCCGCAGTCCTGACGATATCCGCAACGACCTGGGATTGCCCGTTGTGGGGCACATCCCCGTCATCCCTGTTCCCAACAAGGAAGGTCACACCAAAGAAGAACAGGAGGCGCCTGACGGGACGCCCGACCCTGTGCTTCGTACGATTCATCATCCGCGCGGCAGTATTGCCGAAGCCTACCGCGCGGTACGAACGGCGTTGTACTTCAACACTCGCGGCGGCGGGCACAAAGTCATCCAAGTCACCAGCCCGAATCCCGGTGACGGCAAGACAACGCTGGCCGCCAACGTCGCCGTGTCGATCGCCAATTCGGGCAAGCAGGTGCTGCTGCTCGATGCCGACTTTCGTCGTCCTCGGCAGCACAAGCTGTTCGGAATGGACGACTCCGTGGGTCTAAGCGAGGTCATCGCGGGCACCGTCGAAGTCGCCGATGCCGTCCGCCAGACGCAGGTCGAAGGACTATCGATCATGGTTTGCGGCCCACGTCCGAATAATCCCGCCGAGCTGCTGACATCGGCACGTTTCCAGGAGTTGCTCGAAGTACTGCGAGAGAAATACGAGTTCGTCATCATCGACACACCGCCGGTGCTCGCCGTAACCGACCCACTGGCCGTGGCGCCGCGTGTAGACGGCGTGCTGTTGGTGATTCGCTTGGCCAAGAGCGCTCGCGCCGCGACTCGCAGGGCACTGGAAGCCTTAGACTCACTGGGTGCCAACATCTTAGGCGTTGTCGTCAACGGTGTGGGCGGGGGCTCACGTTATGGCGGATACGGATATTCGTCCTACAAGTACGGTCGCGGTTACGGTGGCTACGGCTACCGATACGGCGGGTATGGAGGCCGGTATGGTTACGGTGGCTACGGATACCGATACGGCGGGTATGGAGGCCGGTATGGTTACGGTGGCTACGGATACGGAGACAAGACCAAAGACAAGAGCTACTACACCGAGGACGATGGCAAGACGACGGCCAATCGCAAACAAGAGGCAGAAGAACCTCGCGGCCAACCAGGAAACACAACGTAGCGACAGTGGGTCGTTCGGGGATTCCGGTTTCAAGAATCCAGTATCCGATTTCTAGTGGTACAGCGCTAAGTCGGGTTGGCCAGTGGCTGAATTCGCAAGAATTCAGACGATTCTGGCAACACAAAGTTCTCTGAATTCTCGCGAATTCAGCTACACAGAGCAGTTTCGATTTTCGAGTTTCCGTGTTCCCTTTGATCGACACCCACTGTCACGTTCACCCCGGCTTGGATGATGGTCCGGCCGACTGGGATGAGGCGTTAGAGATGTGTAGCATCGCCTGGAACGACGGCGTTCGAGCCGTGGCTGCGACTGCTCATCAAAGCCCAAGTTGGCCGCGAGCCACACCCGAGCGGATTCGCCGGAGTACGCGACAACTGCAACGGCGACTGGAGGCGGCACGGATTCCGCTGGACGTGTATCCCTGTGCCGAAGTCATGGTCGATCCCGATTTGCCTGAAGCATGGATTCGGGGCGAGTTGTTGAGCGTGGCCGATACGTGCCATTACCTGTTGATCGAATTTCCAACGGGAGTTTTTGTCGACCTTAGCGAAATCGTGACCGAGTTGGTCGAGTCAGGTGTACGCCCGATCTTGGCTCATCCGGAACGGTGCGCCGAGTTGCTTCACGCGCCGGAGGCGGCCGCGGACCTGATTCGCCGCGGGTGCCTGATGCAGGTAACGGCGGACAGTCTCACCGACCAGTATCCGCAGCTTCACGGGGACTTGCGCAGTTGGCTTCGCCGTGGATGGGTCCACCTAGTCGCTTCCGACGGGCATTCCCCGCACGATCGGCCTCCGGAAATGGCCGAAGCCTTCGAGAAGATCACTCGTTGGACCAGCCCCGACGTTGCCGAACGACTTTGTTGCAGCAACGGCATGGCCGTTCTGGAGGGTCTGCCTCTGGTCGTCCCCCATCCCCATCCGCCTAAGCGAAAGTGGTTTTCGCTTCGCGTTTAGGGAATGAAACACAACACTCGAACAGGCTGACTGACACAACGTGCTAACCTTACTAAAGATCTTCCTGGTCGCGCTTATTGGCAGTCTATTGCTGACGCCGATGGTGCGCAGGCTGGCCCTGCGATTGGGCATGGTGGATGTGCCGGACCAGCATCGCAAGCTGCATAACGGGCCCGTTCCATTAGGCGGCGGAATCGCAGTGGTCGGAGGTTGTTGCCTGGCCTTGGCTGTGGCGTTTGCGCTGTCGGCGCGCTGGCGAGAGCGATTTTTGGATGAGTCGGTCTCCCTGGCGGGCCTGTTCCTGGCCACCTTAGTCATCTGCGGTCTTGGCCTGCTTGACGACCGATTTCGATTGCGTGGACGTCAAAAGCTCGCGGGTCAGGTCCTTGCGGGCGTGATCGTGCTTTCGACCGGACTGGTGATCCAACAAGTCACCGTCTTTGATTGGCGAATCGAGCTGGGGCTCTTGGCCGTCCCGTTCACGCTGTTCTGGATCCTCGGAGCCACCAATGCCTTGAACTTGATCGACGGCGTGGATGGCTTGGCGACCAGCGTGGGAATCGTGCTCAGTGTGGCGGTTTCCATCATGGCGCTGCTGGCGGGCCACATGACCGATGCAATTCTGGCCATGGCCGTCGCGGGCGGCCTGGCCGGTTTTCTCGTGTACAACGCACCGCCGGCCAGTATCTTCCTGGGCGACGCCGGCAGCATGTTTGTCGGGCTGTTGCTAGGAACCTTGGCCATCCGTAGTTCGCTGAAAGGCCCGGCCACAATTGCTTTGGCCGCTCCAGCCGCATTATTGGCCATCCCGATATTGGATGTGGCAATGGCCATTTTGCGACGTAAACTGACCGGGCGCAGCATCTACGCCACGGATCGTGGGCATTTGCACCACAGATTGATTGGGCGCGGGTACGGGGCCGGTAGAACCGTCGTTACTATCGGACTGCTTTGCAGCCTAACGGCCGTGGCCGCCGTATTCAGCGAGTACTCGCAAAACGACGTTATGGCCGTCGCGGCCGTGATCGCCGTGGTGGCGGTCTTGGCCATCTCCCGCCTTTTCGGCGACCGCGAGTTTGTCCTGCTGCTGCGCCGACTGAAGCAACTCGTTGCCTCGCTGATCCCCCGATGGAACAGGCGAGAGCAGCGTTCGGGAGTGCTTCAAGCTCGGATACAGAGTTCCGGGCAATGGGACGAACTGTGGGAGACACTCACGACCTTCGCCGAACGATTCGACCTGAACGACATCCAGTTGAACGTCCACCTGCCAGCCCAGGACGAAGAGTATCACGCAAGTTGGCAACGTAAGGAACGTCCAAGGGACGCCGAGATCTGGCGCTCGGAAATACCGCTGATCGCCAACGACATCACCGTCGGCCGGCTGCGGATCACAGGCCAGTGCTCCAATTGTAGCGTTTGTGCCTGGATGGGCGACTTGATTGCCGGTCTGAAGCCCTTCGAAACGCATATGTTGGAATTGATTGATGCAGTAGCCGAGCCAGAGGACGTGGCAAATCTGTTGCCGACCGTATCGACGCGTCATCAGCCCGATGCCGTCCCAGCATCGCGCGAGTCCGCATAACCCTAAAAGGGGCTCGCTCCGCAGCCCGCTTCTTTGGAGTTTCGACTTGAACCACAAGAGGCACGAAGTAGCTTAGAATCAGGCGTCAGGGAAGACGGGCCCCCAGTGATAGGCCGCCTGACACCCGACACCCGACACCTGACACCCGACACCCGACACCCAAACATGCCTATCCTTGCCCGCGAAATCGACCTCTATCCCAGCGACCTGCTTTATCGCGAGGACCTTGGCCAGGACGACGACAGCCACTGGTGGACGATCTACACGCTTTCACGTCGCGAAAAAGACCTGATGCGGCGATTGGTGCACCTGGAAGTGCCCTTCTACTGCCCCATCATCCCGCAGAGGCGCCGTTCGCCTGGCGGTCGTTTCCGCACGTCCTACATGCCGCTGTTTCCCAACTATATCTTCCTGCACGGAAGCAACGAGCATCGATACGAGGCGATGACCACCAACTGCGTGGCCCGCTACGAACGAGTACGCGACGGCGATCAGTTGACCCATGACCTACGGCAGATACACGGGTTGATCGAGGCCGGCGTTCCGTTAACGCAGGAATCGAAACTTGTGAAAGACCACTACGTCCGAATTCGTAGCGGCCCGTTCTGCGGCTACGAAGGCTACGTGATGCGCCGCGAAGGGCAAACACGGCTGGTCGTATGGGTCGATTTCATGGAACAGGGCGCTTCGATGGTCCTGGAAGATTGCGAAGTCGAACCCTACTGACTGATCCCTCACTTATAGACTAGCATTCAAGAACAAGCGACGTTCATCATGACCCGGTTCACGGCAGTGGCCGGGTCTTTGCGTTTCCACTTGCACCTTTGCCACGCCCTATGGCAAGTACCGCCACACAGATACTGACGTCGGCCCCAGCCGAGACGGCGCTCTTGCGCTGCCTGCGACTGCCACTGGTTCCGTACGTCTTCATCCTCATCAGCCATTTGCCCATGTTGGTCCTGCAGTTGCGCAAGATCTGGCTGATCGAGCACTACCGCTACATCCCGTTCCTTCTAGCGGCATTCGCTTCTCTTGCATGGCACCGCTGGCAGCAAATCCCAGGCCCTAAGATCTGCCGCCCGACTCGGGCGAGTTTGGGCGTGCTGTTCGTGAGCTTTGCCCTCCTGGCTATGAGCCAACTGTTGTGGTCGCCATGGCTGGGTACCGTGGCGACTATTCTCAGCGTGTTGGCGATCGTTCTGTCCTTTGGGCGCCGGGTCGCTTCCAGCGTAACGCCGGCCTGGTTGCTGTTGTGGTTACTACTGCCTCTTCCGCTCTGCTGGGACGAACGATTCACACTTTGGCTCCAAGGCGTCAGTTCGCAAGGTGGCAGCATCCTGTTGGACTACTTTGGCCACCGTCATGTGCTGGCAGGGTACATGATCGAAATTCCCGGGCGCCAATTCCTGGTGGAAGAGGCGTGCAGCGGAGTCCAGTCTCTGTTCCCGTTGGTGGCAACTGCGGCGTTTCTGGCCGTTTGGCTTCGACGTCCATTGGTACATAGCCTGTTGTTGATTGCTAGTGCCGCATTTTGGGCGATCGCCGTCAATGTGATTTGCGTGACACTGGTTGTTTCACTGTTCGCCCAGAGCGGCGTTGACATGGGAGCCGGCTGGCAGCACACCGCGTTTGGCGTAGGGCTCTTTGTGGTCGAGTTGCTTATGCTCCTCAGCACGGACCGTCTACTGCTATTCCTTATCGTGCCAACGGGGTTGCATACGGCCTCGGCCGAGGAAGGCGCTCCGCCAGACGCGTCAGCCGAAACGGACCAAATCTATGTCGCGCGCGAGATGGATTTTCCCTTTCACGTCCACCACAGTGCCCGTCTCGTCATCCTACGCTTCATCGCGTCGGCCTTCATGGCGGTTGGCGTTTTTCAAGCGGCGACGCTCGCGTACCATCGGCCAAGCCGCGGCGAGCATCTTCCGGTTGCCCGGGCGGGCAGCGGAGCCGATCGCACGCCTTCGTCTGATGTGCTTTCAGAAGGGACGCTGCCGCAAACGTTGGGAGCATGGGAGCGGGCGGGGTTCCATGCGATGACGCGGTCGCGAAACAGTGACTTGGGACGGCATTCGATCGCCTGGCGATACGCCGGATCCAAAGAGGGCGCTGTGGTCTCAGTGGATTTCCCATTCGTCGGCTGGCATTACCTGAGCGGCTGCTACCAGTCGCGCGGCTGGGAGATCGAGTCGCGAACGGTTATCGAACACGACGAGTCGCAAGAGTTCTTGGACGCCGCCTTCGTGGAACTCTCGATGAGGGATGCGACCGCCAGACGTGGCTACATGTTGGTAAGCCAATTCACAGGCACCGGCGATCGGCAAATTCCGCCGGCGACTCCCGGTCTATCCCTTTCCGCTTGGTGCGTTGCCGCCCGTAATCGCGTCCTAAACCGGTTCGTGGATTTGGGTGCCGAGCCCACGACGATCCAGATCCAGATGTTGGTCACGAGCGATCTACCGCTTAGCGATGAGCAGCGTCAGCAGGCACGGCAGGCATTCGAAGAGGCGACTCGACAGATCGCCAAGCAACTTTGGCCAAAGGAGGAAACGCCGTGAGCACGGAGGATCGTAGACGTTTATCGTTGGAGACGGTTTTCTGGCTGGTCGACGCTGTGGTCTACCACGTCCAGGCATGGGTATTCACGCGTCGCCCGTGGCTGCTGGCACAGGCACTGCCGGCATTAGTCGTTGGAGGAGGTGTGCTGGCCATCTTCGCGAGCCAGTTCGGCGGTCCCGACGGCGATTTGGTTTCACATTACGATCTGGCCGTCGAGGATGCGCTGGCACGAGATGACTTGCCGGCCGCTAAGGTCTACTCGCGGAAACTGGTGCTGCTGGATGAACTGGGCCCGGCCACACGTTACGCGTTGGGGCGTGTCGCCGAACATGAAGGCGACTTGTTCCGGGCCCGACGGCTGATGTCCGATTTGGCCCCGACGACTGGCTCGGGCTATCCGCCCGCCCACTTCTGGATGGCTAAGCAGTTGCTGGCAGCCAAGGCCCAAGGATCGCCGGATCGGGTCGCCGAGACGGTTCATCATTTGGAGGAATCGCTCAGTTCGTCTGACAACCGACAGCAGGCCCACGAGTGCCTCGGGCAACTGTATCTGGCAAAGGAGGATCTGGACGAGGCGGTGACCCATTTCGAGGAGGCAGCGCCACGGTGTCCCGAGTTGTATTTGACTCTTGCCGAGATCCACGTCCGCCAGAAGGACGATGCTCGTTTCCTGAAAGCCCTGAAGCAGGCCAACGAGCACTTTCGCGGTCGTGTCGAGCAGGATGGAAACGACATCGCGGCCAGGATCTCCTGGGCCCGGGGCAAGTTGATCGGGGAGGACTACGAAGAGGCCGAGAAGATCTTGCTGGACGGGCTCCTCAGGACGGACGACAGACGATTGTGCGAGGTGTTGACGCTGGTCTATGTAGCGATGGCCGACGAATATGCCTCGGACAACGCTCGAGATCTCGCAGAACGCCTGGAATTGCTCAAGAAAGCCCTCCACCACACACCAAACCACCACGGCACGCTTGAACGTCTGGCGACGTTCGTGCGACATACTGGTCCAGAAGCGGACGCGGCACGGACCATGTTGAAGGACTTGCTGGCCAATGGCCAAGTTCCCGCAACGGTCCATCTGGTGTTGGGCTCGGCTGCGGCTGCAGACGGCAAGTGGGACGAAGCACGCCTTCATTTGGAACAGGCCTACCGTGCCGACAAACGCCTGCCCGCCGTACTGAACAACCTCGCGTGGGTGCTGACAAACGCCGATCCGCCGGAGCTGGACCGGGCCTTGAGCCTGGCCGACGCAGCCTTGGAGCTGGCCCCGAGCCATTCGGAGATAAGAGCCACGCGAGGTCAGATTCTGGCCCGTCTAAAACGCTGGCACGATGCCGTGGCCGATTTGGAGTTGGCACTGACAGATTTCCCCGACCGGACTACGCTGCACGGCGTACTGGCCGACGCGTACGCCGCACTTGGAGACGAAGAACTGGCTGAGCGGCATCGCGAGTTGGCTGGCGATGATAGTGTCAAGGCCCCGCCCAACGAGGATGCCGGCCAATTGGAGGTCGGCGAGGAGCCGTAAGGAGGCGACCCGACTAAGAACGTGTCCTCAAATTTAAAGTAGCAGGCACAGTCCCTGTGCCGTTCGCCCGAATCACAGGGTTCTGGCGAAGAGTTGCGGCACTCGGAGAGTGCCTACTACTATTCCGGGACACGCTCTAAGAACCAGGATTCTCATCGGCGACAATGAAAAAGCCCGGCCTCCCTCGGGAGGCCGGGCTTTTTTTGTGTTCAGACTGTTTCGGATTACGCGTCATTCGGAACGAGCTACCACACGAGTTCCCCACCGACGGTGCCGGCGTGGTACCAGGTGTCATTGCCCGAATCCAAGTTGGTCCCGGTGGATGGCGTCAGTGGCGACACAGTCTGGCCGTACGACTGAGCAAGGCCAGCGACGTACCAGATCTCGTATCCGGCCCGAAGGAACAGGCAACGCGAAACTTGGAAGCGGGCGGAAAAACCAAGTTCGCCCAAGAACGCGAGTTGGAAATTGCTGTCCTCGTTGTCCAACTCCACAGCCCCGGCGTTGATCAACAGGGCGTCTCCATCGGCGAAGTTGGCATAGAACCCAAATTTGGTTTTCCAGACAAGGCTGAGACGACCGGACGCTCCCACGTTGTTGAAAAGATCCAAACCGGCCTGGACGCCGGCCATGTGGTTGGCGGTCTCGACGGCAAAGAGACCCTCCTCCACTGGGCCCGGCAGGATATCCCGCGAGAAGAACGTGAACTCGTCTTCAATGTTCAGGTATCGGAACCCAAGCAAGCCACCCATGGTGTCCCAGTCCCAGCAGCGTTTGTTCAATTCGAAACTGTGAAGCTTCGACTTGTAGGTTTGTCGCTGGAACTCAGCCGCATTGAAGGCGGAGATGTCGACACCACCTGCTGCTGAAAAAGCTGGATACAGATCGACGCCGGTGAATTCGCCTGCGACGTCCCAGCGCATTGGGCCCACATAAGTGGCTTCCCAGCCCTCCAGGCAATCCCGTCGCCGTCCCACGGTCACGCGACCGCCGAACTCGTAAGCGAACTCGCCAAGAGCGAACTCTTGCGCGAGCGACAAGGGGCCGTTGGCTTCATTCGCCATGTAGACGGCGTCAGCGTGGACGTACCACGAACTCGGACAGCCTAGACCGGCGTCGGCGGGCAACATAGGCGTGTATACGTCCGCTCCTTCCGCCTCGGCACCGTCAAAATCCGCGATCGGTGATAGCTCGCCCAACGGGCCTGCGGGCTGCGCATGTGCTTCCAGAGACGTCAACAACAGACAGGCCCCAAGAATGACCGGCAGCGGGTAATACGCTAGTTTCCACTCTCGTTTCGACACAGTCCCATCCCTCCTTAGGCCGTTCGCGCCGCGTCCGTTCTGCCACTTCGCTTTGCGCGTGTTGTCTGGGTAAAGGCGTCCGTGTGGTCGGACTTCGAACTACGGCCGATATCCTGCTATATTCGGTTTGACGGTATTGCCGCCTGTACAAATTGTATCGCTAATTCTCAATCATCCTGTACTATCAGTTCGTCCACCACGGGGACTAGCTGCGAGCGCCGAATCGTCGACAGGATGTCGACTGCCTGGCGTCGGCTACCGGTTCGTCCGCGGACGATCAGACGGTCCTCCTCAGAAATCAACTCCACTTGGCTATCTGGAAATAGATAGGAGATCAGCTTGTGGACTTCCTGGTTCCGGTCTTCTTCGGGTGTCTCGAAAGCCTGATCGGGACCGACGGCCACGACGTGGCTGACACGCGAGATTCCTCGATTGTCGTACCAGAACTCGATCTTCGTGGTACCTCGGCTCTTGCCAACGACGGCGACGTCACGAGCGTTAAGCTGAACCACCTGACAGACTTCGACGTTCGCGGACGCCACGCGCACTACGTTCTCCGGCGAGCGAATCATGCGGCTTTCACGAACTGCAAGCCGCAGCGATGGACTCGAAGCCGAAAGAGGCTTGATTTCAACCTTGGGTTCGTCCTTAGGTAGCAGCTTCGGCGCCGTGATCTGTGGTTTCCTACTGACCGCCGCGATAGTCCGACTGCCGCGAAGTGTGTTCACCGGCGCAACCGCCTGCGTCGAGGGCAGTCTATTTCGCAGAGTGGCCCTGGGAAGTCGTTGGGAAGTGCGTTCCTTGACCGTTGGGACGGATGCCCGTGGCAAGAAAGCAGGGCGACGAAGGCTCGGCTGCCCCAGGCTGGAAAGGATGGCGTTCCGGGCAAGGGCGGTCTTCTGCACATCGTGTTTGGGCGGGCTCGGGATCGCGGCGACTTTACTCACGATCGTGGATCGTGGCTGCGGAGACGCGTCTTTGACCGATATGCCCGGCTTGTTCACTATCGCACGTTTTGTCACCTGATCCGCGGGAGAGGGCCAACCGCTCTTTCGGTAGTCCGCCTTGAGCGTCGCCGAGGGTGTGACCAGAGGTTGATCTGGATGATACGTGGCTGGCGTCGACTGCGGTCCCGCGAGTTGTGGACGCAGATGCGTATCCCTTTGTTGCGAGTTGCGCAGCGGATTGGTCACTGGCCGCAAGGAGTCCGTAAGCGCGGTTTTGGGTGCCTCCGCTGTAGTATTGGGGGCAGCGTCCTGCTGTTGCCGGACGTTATGCCCGCTAACTACCACCTTGGGCGTGGGCCTGCCTTCTGGTTCGCCGGGCGAGTGACTCACGACCAACTCATCGGGTGGTGCATTTTCACGAGACGTTCGCGTGTTGTCGCGCGTAACATTGGGAACGCTGCTCCCCGCCGTACCCGGTTCATCGGCGACGTTCGCTTTGTTCTTCCACAAGTGCGCCGTCCGGCGACTGGACGAGCTGATCTTGAACGCCGGAATTCGTTCCTTCGTGCCGTCAACGTCTGCGGTCGCGGCGACTTGGCGTTCAGATTCCCTTGATTGGGGGTGATCTTCCAGATGGAGTTTTGCCGGTCCGCTATCCGAAAACGTCAGCGTGGGGCGTCTTGGAGCCGCAGGTGGTCCGGCGGCCCGCAGCGGATTCCCAGTCTGTTGGTCCGGGCCGCTCGCTACATCGAACCGATTGAACGTTGTCGACCGGGGCTCGCGCAGTTTGTTTGAGGGACTTGTCCTGTCTGCCGATAGCACTGCATCCCGCGGCGTCGCAGGTAACGTGGCACGGGTATCCCGAACACTAGGAGTCTCATCCGATACCGACGTTGTTGCCGATCGAGAGGCGTGCTCCGTCGTGCTCACCACGGCTGTGGGCAGCTCATCCCGGCGATCCAGGTTCCGGAAGCCGATTCTCTGGAGCAAGCGCAGCACTCGACTGGGCGGCGGGGCGGACATTTGGAGCACAGTTGGACCGTCTCGCTCACGGCGATCCTCCGCACGTACCGTTTCCGTCCCGATACCGGTCAATAGCACAAAGCCCCCTGCAAGGGCCGCGAACAGGGCTCCCTTTCGCGACATTGCACGCACCTTCCACTTGTTATGGGTCGTCGGCAAGTCCAGCGGCCTGCGGGGGACGCTGGCAACTTGCATTTCGGCACCCGTACTATGTTGTCTCACTTCAACGGCGGTATCTTGCCCCAGGTCTGCCTATGTCTGGCGACAGACGTCCTAGGACAGATTGTTCCGAATCGCGCGTTTCTTACAGATGTATCGGAACTGCAGACCTTCCGGGTTGAATGGAATATGCATTGTGGTCGGCTGATGAGTACCAAATCAGGGAGTGACAGCACTGCATGCAGGTGACTTTTCGCGAGGGAATTGCAGAGTAGCTGGATTCATCGAAGGCCGAAACGCAAGCGAGGCGGAGGCTCCAATTCGCGGAATTCCTCGCTTACGCTTCGGGTTACCTTCGCAGGCTTCCGGCCCTAATTCCTAGACTGGACAAAGCACTGGTAGCTTCTTTCTGTCCGCTTGCCTCAGTTCGGCGCGGCCAAGTGGTCTGTCAACGTCGGCGTCGGGAGATTCAACTTCGCAGCGACACCCCACCGAACCACTCCGGCGGCCGCTCTTTCCCCGGTAAAACTGGCGTCCCACCCGCCAGGCAAATCGGCGATGAGTCGAGACCAGACGCCACAGGCGGATCCGATATCCTCGAACGGCGTGTCCAGAAAGGCGCCGCGCACAGGCCCCGCCGCAAGGATGGCGACTTCGAACGGCCCGATGCAAAGAGGTATACGGATTTCTGAGCGATCGGCAGCCACTTGGATGGGATAAGCGGTCGATTCGAACTGGGGTGATTCCACCTCGATCCAATCACCTTCCGGCCGAGAACGCCAATGGCCCCATGTCGCCACGGGGGCTCGGCAGGTCGGATC
>JADHUC010000260.1 GCA_016784735.1 Pirellulaceae bacterium
GAGATGGGGTAAGGCGCCATTTCTGTAGCAGCTACCGTAACAATCCCCCGGGCAAGCCGGGGGCATTCGTGGAACTCCAAGTTGGAGACTGATTACCATGAATTCCATTTGGTGCTAGGAAGACACAGACTCCGACTAGACCTCCTTCGTCAGCCCCGGCTGCGGGGCCGGATAGATGCCGTCGGGACCTTCGTGGATGGGGGCCGTGGTATCAAATGTCAAATTGTCGATGTCCTCGACGAATTGAAACTTCGAATTCATTACTTGATCCCAAGTGACGTACTGGCCGGTGTGGGTCGCGATGCGGCCCATCAATCCGGCGATTTGCGCTTCGCCGGCTCGTCGGGCTTCGTTGTGAGGAGTGTCCTTACGGATCGCGTCCAGCAGAAGTTGCCATTCCGCATGATACGGGTTCGGATCATTCCCGGCGAATTCCCACGAAACATCTTCGGGGACCATGTTGTGACTCTTGTAGATTTTGGGCTTTGGTTGGCCCAAGTTTGTCATGATGACCGCCGATCCCTTGGAACCGTGGGCGTAGTCGGAGTACGTACTCCAGCATCCGGCGATGTGCCGCGAGAAAGCTAACAACTTCGTGCCGTCGGCGAAGGTGTATTCCACCGTGTAATGATCGAACTGGTTACCCGCCTTCTGGTAGCAGCGACCGCCGAAGGCTTGGGCGGCCACGGGCCACGCGTCTTTGGCCCAGCAGGCCACGTCCACGTTGTGGCAGTGCCAGTCGATGAAGAAGCCGGACGACACCCAGGTGAAACTGTTTGGATGCTGGAGTTGGAAGACCACTTCGTTTTCGTCCTTCGGCCTCTGGGGGCAATGGACCGGTCCGTGGACGCGGTAGATGCGCAGCGTGTGCACGTCGCCAATGGCTCCGTCATGGATGCGGCCAATCACTTCCTCCCGTGCCTTCGAGTGACGCCACATGAAACCGACGCCCACTTTCAGATTCTTCTGCTCGGACAGTTCGGCCGCTTTCAGCCAACGGCGAGTCGCGGGGGCGTCCGGGGCGAACGACTTCTCGGCGAAGACGTTGACGCCCTTGTTCACGGCATACTCCAGGTGCATTGGGCGGAACGCCGCATGCGTGGTCAACATCACCACGTCGTTTGGCCCCAGGCAATCAATCGCCTTCTTGTACGCATCGAAACCCAGGAACTGCCGCTCGGGCGGCACGTCGATTTTGTCGGCGAAACGCGGTGCCAGCCCATTCAGGCTGCTCTTGAGCCGATGCTCGAACAGGTCGGCCATCGCATGCAGCTTGACCGGGCCGCCGGTGGTCGAAAAGGCATCGGCCACGGCCCCGGTACCGCGGCCCCCGCAACCGACCAAGGCCAGCTTGATCGTCGAATCTTGCGCGGCGTGGCAATGAGGGACGACGACGCCAGCCAGCGCAGAGGCTGCGGCTGTCCCGCCAGCGACTTTTAGAAACTCACGGCGTGATTCTGAACGGGAAGGCTGCTTCGGGTCGGCGGTGGTCATTTGAGGCTCCTTTCAACGCGGAAGGTCATTGGCACGATTGGCGGCTGCCGAGACAGCAGGCTGCATTATAGTGAGTTGCGCAGCGGTTCGCGTCAATCCGTGGCGATTTTGCGGCGCGCAATGCGCCCGCTGAGCCGTCTTCGCGCAGGGTTGCGTTTGAAGTGTCCGCACATCTCGTTTAACCCGAAGCCGGAGGCGATGGCGGGAAGCACGATGGACGGTCCACACGCATCGCCCGCCATCGCCTCCGGCTTCGGGTTAAACGAGGACACGCGAAATCGGCGGCACCATAGAAAGGGCGCTAGATGATCGCGGTGAATTCGCCTGCCATCAACTGCTGTTCGTAGGTCGCGCTCTCAAGCGAAATCACACACTGCCTGGGCTGGAGCCTTTCGCGGGCCGCCGGTATCGGCACGTCCCGCTTGACCCGGTTGATGAAGAAACTGATGTGTTTGTAGCCGCAGGACTCGAGCAGATCGAATGCCTCGTGGAATCCGCCGCCAACGCGACGTGGGTCATGGGCATCCGAGCCAATGACCACGGGGATGGATCGCTTTCGCATCTCGACAATCATCTCGGGAAACGGATTCATCTCCGGGATCGCCTTGTAGATGCCCGACGTGTTCAGTTCCATGGCGACGCCGGTCGCGGCAATCCGGTCCAAGGCATCGCAGACATCGCCCATGATCCGTTGCGGTTCCCATTCTTCGGGCATGTCGTTCTTGACCACATCCGGATGCGCCAGGCAGTCGAAGAAGCCCGTCTCGGCGGCATCGGCAAGCAATCGAAAGTAGGTGCGTTGGAATTCAACTGGATCGCCGTTCCAGTACTTGTCTCGGACCTCCTTCTGCTGGGCATGAATGGATCCGAGCACATATTGGAAGTCGGCCAACTGCAGTTGATGTTCGATCCACCGTTCGTAGCCTGGGAAGTAGTCGGCTTCGATTCCCAAACGCACGTCGATTCTGCCACGCCAGTCTTGCCGAGCCCGAAACACCATGCGAAGGTACTCGTCGAAGTCCTCGGGACGCATTCGAACGGTCGGCGAGAAGCCATCTGGCATCGGGTTATGACAGGTCACGATCAGGCCATCAAGGCCGCGCCGGTAGGCAAAATCGGCGTAGTCCTGCGGCTCCCCCACCGCATGCAGGCACAGCGGCGTGTGAGTGTGTGTTTCGTAAAGCACTGGCTGGTTCATCAGACACGTCCTTGTCGTTCGAATGTTCGAGCCAGCCTCGTTGGTCCGTAGCGGCAAGCTGCCAGCTTGCCAGCTCGAAAGCTGGCAGCTTGAGACTACGGACATCTTCGACTGGCTGCGGTATGTTCTTGAGCCGCCCGACGCTGGGAGGCCATTCTCATTTTAGACGACGAATATTAACGGATTACAAGAGAATCGTTAATAAGTAGTTAAGATGTACGTTTCCAAGGTTCGCGAGTTCTTCACGCAAACTCAACGAAGTTCAGAAGTTACCCTGTTACTCTCTTGACCGGAGAATCTCACAGGTCACAACTCGGAGATGCAGATGCTCCGCTTCCTTCGAAGTCAGCACACGTTACCTACGACCGCTAGCCCGCGGGCAACGGTGCTCCCTATAATGACGTTTCGGAGCGTTTCGTGAAAGTCTGCTAGCATCATCAAAAGGGAAGACCGATGCCGGTCGAAATGCAACTATCGCGTATTATCATCAGCGAAATCCACGATCAGCAGATCATCTACCTGCGGGAGGTCGAGGGCAGTCGACAATTCCCCATCGTGATCGGCATTTTCGAAGCCACCAGCATCGACCGTCGCGTCAAGGGGTACCAGACGCCGCGCCCGTTGACCCATGATCTGCTGGTCAGCGTCATCGAGCACTTGGACGGCGAGCCGGATAGCGTGGTCATCAGCGAGTTGCGCGAAGGCACTTACTTCGCCGAACTACGCGTGCGTCGCGATGGCGAATTGGTCGAGATCGACGCTCGGCCCTCGGATGCTATCGCAGTTGCCGTCACGTGCGACCCGCCGCTGCCCATCTATGTCTCGGAGGACGTCCTGGAGGAAGCACTGAGCGATTCCCCGTAACCCCCCTTTTTGTCGGTCGCTTCAGCGGCGAGCGGCAAGTCATTTGGGCGGCTTTTCGAGTTTCTGCCCTCGCCCGAAGTCCTCGGGACGAATCTACCTAAACTCCCGATCTCCCCAAAGCCGAAGACACTAATCTGGGATTTGACTCTGCGGGCTATGCCGCCTACTATGATGGCGAAGGGAACGCTGAAGCCCATTTCTTGCGAGCGCTGGGAAAACACGAACGATGGATACCACTCTCATTCTTGACCGCGTTTCGTGTAACTGTCCGTGTCCGGCATAGCCGGACCTGCGTTTCCTCTTCCTAATTCCTTACGTGCTCTGGCCTCTTGTGCCGCCCCCTCTGCATACAGTTCCCTTCCGTGGAGCTTTTGACATGGCCTCCGACTTCCGACTGAAAGAAGACTTGCCGGCTTTGACCGACGAGATCGTCGAAACCTACACAACCGTGGGTACAATCAATCACCTCGGCCATTGCCCCTTGCCCAACTACGAGGAGGTGATTGCGGCCACGGAGGATCTGAAAGACATCATCTACCCCGGTTACCGGCAACGCGAAGGACTGCACATCGGCAATGTAACCTATCACGTCGGGGATCTAATCGACGGTTTGCACGATACGCTCACAACGCAGATTGCCCGCGCCCTACTACACGAAGCCGGCACGAAACGGAGCGTGGACCCGTGCGAGGGCAAAGAGGACTATCAGGCTGTTGGGCAGAAAACGGCGATTTCCTTTCTTGAACGTATTCCCGATCTGCGCCGCCGTTTGGCCATGGATGTGCGGGCGGCTTATGACGGTGACCCTGCGTGCAAGAACCAGGACGAAGTGATCCTGTGCTATCCTGGTTTGGAGGCGGTAACCGTTTATCGATTGGCTCACGAACTGCACTTGCTGGGAGTGCCATTTGTCCCGCGGATGATGACCGAGTGGGCCCACAAGGAAACCGGCATCGACCTCCATCCCGGAGCCACGATCGGCCACCACTTCTTCATCGATCACGGGACCGGTGTGGTGGTCGGCGAGACGTGCGAGATTGGCGACTACGTCAAGCTGTATCAGGGCGTGACATTAGGGGCCCTCAGCTTCCCAACCGACGCGAACGGCAACGTCATTCGCAACATGAAGCGGCATCCAACCATCGAAGACCGAGTGGTCATCTATGCCAACGCGACAATCCTGGGCGGCAAGACGGTGATCGGACACGACTCGGTAGTCGGATCCAGCGTCTGGCTGACCCGCAGCGTTGCCCCGCACACGACGATCACGATCGAAAAGCCCAGCCTGCGTATGCAAGCGGACTTGCCCACCGAAGTAGTTGGGCAATCGGGATGACTAACTTAGCGGCCGGTCCAGATGGACATCCATTTGCGGGAACGGAATGTCGATTCCGGCTTCGTCCAGCGCCATTTTCACCGCCCGTATCGTCGCTTGCTTGACCACCCCGAAGTCGTCCTTCTTCGCCCATACGCGGACAGACCAATTCACCGACGAGGCACCCAGGTCCAACAGCAAGACCGCCGGTGCCGGGTCCTCCAGAGCGCCTTCCACGCCGACCGCTGTGCGTTCCAGAACCTTGCGCGTCTTATCAATATCGGCATCGTAGCCGACACCCACGTCCACGTCGGCGCGGCGGACCGCGTGGTGAGTGATGTTCTCGATCGTCGATCCGAAAACCGCGCTGTTGGGGATGATGAATCGCCGATTGTCGAAGGTATCCACCGTGGTTGTGAAGACGCCGATTTCGTCCACCTTTCCTGTCTTCCCGGCGACCGTCACCGCGTCGCCGACTTTGAAGGGCCGAAAGGCCAAGAGCATCACACCCGAAGCGAAATTCGACAAGGTCCCCTGAAAAGCCAGACCGATCGCCAGGCCCGCAGCACCGATGACGGCCGCAAAACTGGTTGTTTCTACTCCGAAGATCCCAAGGCATCCGATCACTGCCGTCAGAAGCACCAGCCACCAGACAAACTTGGCAAAGAACCTAGTCAGTGTTTCGTCAAACTTGGCCTTGGCCAAGCTCCTGCGCACCAATCGGTTGGCTATCCCCGCAACGATCCACACCACCAGCAGCAGGATCAATGCACCGACGGCGCTGGCGCCGTATTCAAGAATCTTTGGCATCAGTTCCCTGAGATAGTCCGGCATCTCCGAGTTCCTCCGAGTGAAAAAGAGGTCGCCATCGAGGGCGAAAAGTAGGTCCCGCTTGCCGAGCGGGACCTTGAATCGCGAAACGACTTACCGCTCACAAAGAAGGTCCCGCTCGGCAAGCGGGACCTACCTTCTCAGCAACCGCCTTCGGTGTGGCTGAACGAGCAAATGCGCCATTCCTCACCGATAGCCGTGCAGTATCGTACACAGCAGCTCGATTCGCGGCGACGGCAACCGTTGAGCACGCCATCGACGCTAGCATTGATGCCTTTGTCTCGGTCGTCGGCCAACTGCGCCGTGGATCACTTGACGTTCCAAAAAACAGGCATTCGCCATAGCCACAAGAACAGACTTTTGCTAGTGTCCCGCACCATTCTGAGCCCAAGGGCTCCTGATTGCGCCCCAACGTTTCTCGCCAGGAGTTTAGACCGTGCAGATCTCCAGCCTGCGAATCGATCGCTTCGGCGTTTGGAGCGATTTCGAACTGGAAGGTATTTCCGAGGGACTGAACGTCCTTTACGGCCCGCCGGGCTCCGACCTGCCGGCGATCATTCAGTTCCTCCGCACAACGCTCTTCGGTTTCACCGATGAAACCCGCCAACGGTACATGTCTGCCGACTATCGCGTTGACGGTGGATCGATCACGATACGCGGACAGTTCGGTCACCAGACCATTCGCCGCCACGACGACGACGATCGTCATGGCCATCTGATCATCGAAAATGACGACGGTCCGCTCGCCGCCACACAATGGCTGCAAGACCGGTTGGCCAGCGTAGGCCCGTCCGCATTCGATCGTGTGTTCATGCCCGGTTCCGGCAAATCGTTGGATGTGGGCAAGGTGATCGACGCGGCCGTCGCACGCGGTTTCGATCTTACCGACGATTCGAAGGCGCTCGAGCGGCTGGACGATTTGCGGAGCCGATTGGCTGATAAACGCCGATCGCTTGCGGGCACGGAGCCGGTGGACAGACCGTTAGAGGAACTGTTTGATTTGCGCCACAAGTTGACGCAACAAGTCAAGACACTCGAATCCTCGGCAGCGCAGCAACGAGAGCCGTTCGATCTTCTCGCCCGCAAATTGGGATCGGAGGTCCGCAACCTGGAGGAACAGCTCGATGAACTCACCAAGGAGTTGAACTCGGCCGAGGCGGAAATTGAGGCATGCGAAAAGGAAAAGCATGAAAAGGAACGGGCCCTCGAAGAGGCAAAGCTGCAGCAAAAGCGACAGTTGGCCGAGCTTCACCGGCGATTGAGCCAGATGAGCGATCAGTTGAAGCGATGGGCTCACGTACTGGAAGACGTCGAGGCACTCGATATCGAACGGGATGAGGACCCGAACGTGGGCGAGCCGAGCGAATGCGATGTCGAACGCGATGCTCGCGGCTGTCTGCGCCGATTGGAACAGACGATCAACCTCCTGGATGGGGCAGCCGAGACTGGTGACCAAGGAGGCCATACGGGCGATTGCCATTGCCACGCACTGCAGTCGAGTTTGCGGCCCGCACTGCGGGTCATGCGAGAGGATGTCTACCGCCTCTGTGTCGATCTGAGTCAGCGAGACACCAAGCCGCAAGACACCGAAAACCTCATCGAACCGAATCAACTGCGACGCCGTGAAACGGAACTTTGGCTGGCCGCTCTGGATGCGGAAATCCGCCGGTTGTCGGCTCGCTGCGAAGAGATTCGTACCGATATTGATACGGTCCAAGATGTATTGCGTCAGTCGCGACAGCGAATGGAACAGGTCCGGATGGAGCGAGGGCGGTATCTCCGGGACGATTCGTTGAATGCCAAGCGCGGTGAACTGGACGGCATCGAGCAACAGATCCGCAGCGCCGAGCGTCACCGTGAACTGGATGCGGCCATCGTCACGCTGGAGGAAGAGCTTCGCAGGCTGGAAACGGCGACTCGTCGACCGTCTGTGCTGCGCGAAGCTTCCGATCTCTTGCGGCGACTGACTGCAGGTGAACTGGATGAGGTCATCGTCACAAAAGAGCGCGCCGTTTGGGTCTCCAACCGCCAAGGCAACGAGTTCGTTTACCATCAATTGGGTTCGCGCGCGCGCGACCATGTGTGCCTGAGCATGTGTTTGGCGGTGGTTGCCGCGTACGCGCGGCAAGGCGTGCGTTTGCCCGTCGTGCTAAATGATAGGCTGATCCACGCCGACTCCGGGGCCATCGAAACGGTCGCCTCCCTGCTAAACGATTTCGCGGACCGCGGCCATCAGGTGTTCCTGTTTACTCGACATCGCCACGTCGCCGATCTGTTTCAATCGCTGGACGTGCCGGCTTGGGAACTGCCTCGATCCGAAACAAGCGAGGTTGCTGCGGTCGAAAGCGATGAGAAGAACCTCGTCGACGACGTTGAGAGAGAATTGAAACTGAGCGAGGAACAGCGACTGCAAGTCAATCGCCAACTGAGTGCTATCGCCGAGGAAACGGCAAGCCCCCAAGACTTCGCCGACCATCCGGCCTGGAACGCCGAGGAATTCCCGGGCGAGTTGACCGATCGCATCCGATCGCGCCCGCCTTCCGAACCCGAGCCAACTCCCGCGGTGGATAGCGAAGCGTCCCCATCTCAGTTCTTCTTGCAGGAAACTAGCCCGATCGAAGACGCTCCGTCGATCGATTCCGCAATCGCGGAATGCTTCCGGAAGATCGGCGTGCTCCAGGTTCGCGATCTTCTGCAACTGAATGTGGAAGAAGCCGCGGACCGGCTGCGACATGCCGGCATCACAGCCGTCATGATTCGCCGTTGGCAGGCGGAATCGCTGCTCGCCTGTCGAGTCGCCCGATTGCGGGCTTACGACGCTCGGATCCTGGTCGCGTGTGGTATCACTGATCCGGAGCAGTTGGCTCAAATCGATGCCGCCGAACTACGCCGGCGAGTCGAAGTCTTTGGCTCGACCGAAACCGGCCGAGTGCTCCTGCGATCTGGCACTCATGCCGAGTTGTCGCGATTGACCGGTTGGATTCGATCGGCGAAGGGCCATTCCGACGGTGAACCGGTTGTTTTGAGAATGGACAAGGGACGAGAGTGGAAGTTCTTCCTGGACACGAACGATCCCATCGAACGTGCGCCTTCGATCGGGCCAGGTACCGCCAAACGATTCGAAGCAATCGGCATCAAGCGGGTGGCTGACTTCTTGCAGGCGGACTCAGGGACTACGGCAACACGACTCGACCACCGTCGAATCAAAGTAGACACTGTCAGACAGTGGCAACAACAAACGACTCTGGCCTGCCGCGTTCCCCAGTTGCGCGGTCACGATGCACAGATCTTGGTCGCCTGCGGCGTTACGGATCCAGAGGCCTTGGCACACAAGGATCCCAAGGAGTTGTGGAAGACGGTCGAGCCGTTTGTGGAGACCGACGAGGGCAAACGCATCATCCGCAACGGCAAGGCGCCCGATTTCGAGGAAGTCTCCGACTGGATCCACTGGGCCCGCCACGCGAGGAAACTCCGAGCGGCGTAGCCATCGCGACCGGCACTACCATTTCATGATAGCGGTTCCCCAGGTGAATCCGCCGCCGAAACCGGCGAGCAAGACGTTGTCGCCTGGGTGAATTCGCCCTTCTCGGCAGGCTTCGTCCAGGACCAGCGGCATGCTGCCGGCGGACGTGTTGCCGTAGCGATCCAAGTTGATGATGACCTTGTCGCGGTCGATGTGCAGATCATCCAGTGCCGCGTCGATGATGCGAATGTTCGCTTGATGGAAGACGACCAAGTCGAGGTCGCTGGGATCCAACGCGGTCTTGCGCAAGACGTCTCGTGTTGAATCGATCAGCACGCGTACGGCCCACTTGAAAACCGTGCGGCCTTCCATTTGAACGAAATGACGCCCCTCCGCAAGCGTTTCACGCGATACCGGTTCCCTCGTGCCGCCGGCCGGTTGCCACAGAACGCCGTCGGCATCGCCTTCCGAGCCAAGTGTGTACGCCATCAGGCCTTGATCGCCGTCGCCTGGGCCCAACAGCACGGCCCCGCCACCGTCGCCAAATAGGGGATAGGTTTGCTCGTCCGTTGGGTCGACGACGCGCGACATCAAGTCGACACCGATCACCAACACGCGGTGGGCGCAGCCCGTTCGGACGTACTGCATCCCGGTCACCATTGCGTACATGAAACCCGCACACGCTGCGTTTAAGTCCAGCGCCGGCGATATGCAGCCCAAACGTTGTTGAAGCAAACATGCGGTCGATGGCAATGGCGAATCGGGAGTCATCGTTGCCACGAGGATCAAGTCGACTTCGCTGGCCGAGACATCGGCGGCTTCCAAACAGCGTTGCGCTGCTTCAAACGCCACGTCACTAGTTGCCAGATCCGGCGGTGCGTGACGCCTCTCGTGAATCCCGGTGCGTTGGACAATCCAGTCCTCGTCACAACCCAATTCGGCCAGATCCGCGTTGGTGACGACATTGTCTGGCGCATACGATCCCGTCCCCAGAATCTGCACACCCGTCAAGGTTGCCCAACGGCTGCGACCGGACGGCGTGGGTGCCCGTTCCAGCACGGGACTCTGCGAACAATCTGTGCAGAGTGTTTGGATCGCCGACGAGGGCGTTTGGCGTTTCGTGATAGTGGTTTCCATGCGGATATCGATAGTTGATACGCGGAACAAAAGAAAGATACTTGGCTTCGTAGCCCCTGTCACTCGTTAGCGTGGCTCTTCAGCAATGTCAATCCATGTGTGGCGCTGGTGGGAATCGAGCACGGCGTCGGCTACGATCTGCGCCCTTAATCCATCATAGAAGGTCGGTATCGCCTCGCGGTGCTCGACGATCGCCGTCACAAACTCCCAAACCAAATCATAGCGGAACACAGTTGCCGGGGCGCCTTCGTTTGGATCGCGAGGACTTCCTTCGGGTTTCAGGAACTCCTCCGGAACGTCCACCGGCGCCAAATCCTGACCGGTTTTTCCCAACCATATCTTGTTCGGCTCGTGAAGGCGGTAAACTGCAGAACGTTCCGATCCGTTGATCTCAGCCCATTCATGGCCGAAACCGTCAAAACCGTAACCTTTCGCCAAAGTGGTCCCTTCCCACACACCAACGGCACCACCGGCGAATTCACCGATCAGACTGGACCAGTCGTCTACCTCCGATGGAGAGCACTGCTGGCCGTCTTCCGTGCGATCACGCGAGGCAAATCGTGCCACGGCCCCGCAGACCCGCTCGATCGGACCCATCAGGTCGACTCCAAAGTCGATACGATGGATGGTCATGTCGAAAAGGTCGCCGGCACCGGCTTGGTCCTTATATTGACGCCAACCCCAACTCGTTTCCGGCAAGTCCAGGAACCTCTGGCTGCGGAAATGCCGTAGCTCGCCGAGTCGGCCCGTCTGGGCCAAGTGCCGCATATACCTCATCGACGGGGCAAACCGATACGTAAACGCCGTCATATGGACTACGCCCGCGTCCCGCGCCGCATGGTACATGTCTCGTACTTCGCCCGCGTTCAGTCCCAGCGGCTTTTCGCACATAACGTGCTTGCCGTTCTCGGCCGCAGCCAACGCGATCGACCGATGTGTGCAATTAGGCGTTGCGATAATCACAGCGTCCACATCCGGATCGCTGCAAACCTCCTGGTAATCGCTGGTTACGCTCTCTATCCCCCACTCGTTTTTCCGCTGTTCAAGTAACGCTTCACTGGTGTCGCACACTGCCGCAAGCCGCGCGCGTGGATCGATCCTGATACCAGGCACATGGTGGTAGTCGCTAACGGCCCCGGCACCGATGATCGCAATTCCCACCGGATTGGCTTCGCTGAACTCCGCCATGCTCTCTCGATCCTGTACGTAACATTCCAGTTATCTTACGTGCGCGCGAACGTTGCAGGTTAAGCCCTTTTCTCTATTTTCACAAGAGTCCGAAAGCGGAATTTCCGGCAGTCGTCAGTCAAAAAACCTCATTCTATCCCCCCATTGCAGGGTGTCTTGCGGGCGGTTTTCGGAATACATTGGCTGCTGGTTCGGAGTGTTGGATTGAGGCAGACAGGCAGGCTTCTGTTATTTTCTCCCATTGGACTTATTGCCCTTTGAACCGAGTGGACTATTAAGATTGCTAATCCCATGTGCATACTTGCCCTCCAGTATCAGTTGGTTCCGGACTCGCCCGTACTCGTCGCCGGAAACCGTGAAGAACTCTTTGACCGCCCCTGGCAGCCACCATCGATTCAGTCCGGAAAGCCGCGGATTCTGTGTGGAATTGATCAACAGGCTGGCGGCACGTGGTTGGGCGTAAATCAAAACGGAATGCTGGTCGCCGCATGTAACCGCATGAAGGCGATCCCTCCGCTGGCCCCTCGTTCGCGAGGTGTTTTGTGTCGCGAACTGTTGCGATGCGGGTCGGCGCGTGAGGCGGTGGATCAAGCCATGGAGGAGTTGTCCACCAACAAGTACGACGGCGTGAACTACGTGATGGCCGATGCGGACAGCGCTTGGGCCGTACACGGCGGCGACGAGCCGGATGCGGTGGAATTGTACGAGGGGCTGAGCATCATCGCCAACAAGGACGTAAACGATCCTCGCGACGAGCGTGTGCAGTTGGCCCAACGGCTTCTTACGCTGCAAACCCTTGATTCTCCGGTGAAGTTCCTTGCAGTGGCGAGCAAAGTTTTTGCTCGAGCCCCGTCGCCGCCGGGACGACCGACCATGGTGGTCCGTAGCAAGAAGTATGGCACCGTCAATTCGACGTTGGTCGCGTTGGGCAAGAAGCCCCGAGACGCCATCTACCAGTTCGCCAACGGTGCGCCCGATCAAGCGAAGTACGAAGACTACTCGCCCATGCTTCGCGATATTCTCAGTCGCGGCCTGAGGGAAGCACGTACCAAAGCGGCGAAAGCGTAGACGTCGACTGCCGGGCGGCAGAATGGAATCTCCCGTAGCCACACTCGCCAGAGTGTGGGACGACGGCATGGCTCCGCGTTCTGGCGAACGCAGCTACCCGAGAGTTTGTTTCCGGCACTCGCATTGGGGCGGTTCTTCAGCAGCATTTCATCACGCGAAGTCTGTCCACCCGAGTTCTATGGCTCTTTGCACCTACGAGTACGATGTCCTTGTGGTCGGCGCGGGACATGCCGGCACCGAAGCGGCGATGGCGGCGGCGCGCATGGGTGCGCGAGTCGGCCTGCTGACGGTCAACCTGGACACCGTAGCACAGATGAGCTGCAACCCGGCGATCGGCGGCGTGGCAAAAGGGCACATCGTTCGCGAGATTGACGCCCTGGGTGGCGTGATGGCCCGCGCGATCGACGCCACGGGAATTCAGTTTCGTATGCTCAACCGCCGAAAAGGGCCGGCGATGCACAGCCCACGGGCTCAGGCGGATCGGCGAGAATATCAAATCGAAGTCAAACGAATCGTCGAACAACAAGAGAATGTGCACCTGCGGCAAGAGACGGTCGAAGACATCCTGACCGAGAGCCACGGCGACGGGATTCGCGTCTGTGGAGTCCGAGCGCGCGAAGACGTGGTCTACCGGGCACCCACCGTCATTCTCACGACAGGCACATTCTTGCAGGCGCTCATGCACACGGGCGAGGCCAAGACGCCGGGCGGCCGGGCAGGCGAAGGAACGACCAGCGGCATCAGCGAAGCGCTCGGGCGTCTGGGTTTTCGCATCGGGCGTTTCAAGACGGGCACGCCGGCAAGGCTGAACGGCCACACAATCGACTACAGCAAGACGGAAGAACAACCGGGCGACGACCAGCCCGAACCTTTCTCGTTCCTGACCGGTGGACTTGCGGTCGAGCAACTGTCTTGTTGGATCACCTACACGAATCCCCAGGTCCACCAAGTCATCCGCGACAATCTGCACCGCGCGCCAATGTACAGCGGCCAGATCCAAAGCTGTGGCCCGCGATACTGTCCATCCATCGAAGACAAGGTAGTGCGATTCGCCGACAAGCAACAGCACCAGTTGTTCATCGAGCCGGAAGGCCGCAACACGTCGGAGGTGTATCTGAACGGTCTTCCGACCAGTTTACCACGTGACGTACAGGACCAGATGGTCCGCTTGATTCACGGATTGGAAAACGTCCAAATCATGCGCTACGGATACGCCGTCGAATACGACTTCTGCCCTCCGGATCAACTCCGACCGACGCTGGAAACGAAACGCATCTCCGGTTTGTACTTCGCGGGCCAGATCAACGGGACCACCGGCTACGAAGAGGCCGGAGCGCAAGGATTGATCGCCGGCGCCAATGCAGTCCTGAAGCTGCGGGGCGACGAACCGCTGATACTGGGCCGTGACCAGGCGTATATCGGCGTGCTGATCGACGATCTGGTGACGTGCAGCGTCGACGAGCCTTATCGGATGTTCACCAGTCGCGCGGAATATCGCCTGGTGCTTCGCCACGACAATTCCGACCGCCGTGTGACGCCGCTGGCACGTAAGGTCGGCTTGGTGGACGAGGCCCGTTGGCGGCGACTCGAGTGGAAACAGGCGGAAATCGCTCGAGTCGGCGGTCTGCTCGAAGCGAATCGCAGCGAAGGCGTTTCGCTGGCCAAATTCCTCCGCCGGCCGGAAGTGACTTGGGACGAACTGCAAGGTCGCCTGCCGGAACTAGCTGATGTGGATGCCGAAGTGGCGCAACAAGTCGTCCACGACATCAAGTATTCCGGCTATATCGCTCGGCAGGAACAGCAGATCGCACGTCAACGGCGCCTGTCCCACAAACGCATCCCGGACGATTTCGACTATACCGGCATCATGCATCTGCGTTCCGAAGCTCGCGAGAAGCTGTCGCACATTCAGCCCGCGAGCATCGCCCAAGCAGGTCGTATCAGCGGCATCACCCCGGCAGACGTGGCGCTGGTGATGGCGCATCTGGAAGGACGGGCCAAGTAGCGATATGCCGTTCGCGCGGTCGGGGACTGTCCCGATTTTCGCGCAGGCCTTGCGGAGCGAAAATGGGACTGTCCCCTTCACGTGTTCAGACTCTAGCAGGTCCTGCTGTGGTAGACTGCTTTCTGGGGCTTGCCCAAGAAACACAGCGAGCCGCAGGATCAATCCCGCGGCTCGCAAGCGTCTCACAAATCCGTGCGTGTGGCGATCAGTAGGTGATCGAAATGGCAGGCAGCCGTCGCAAGTCCATGCGTCGTGCGGACTTGTCCTGCGGCGACAGTGGCGGCAACTCGTCGGAGAAGTCGAGCGAGGTTTCCGGCGCCGGCAGTTGCGGCTGCGGCTCTGCGGGAGTGGGCATGACCGATTCGGTTGGTTGCGTTTCGGCCGGCGTGGGCGAAACGACCTGTTGTTGAGGTTGGCAATTGGCACAACCGCAACCCTCGGCGCCACCGTCCAGCATGGCATAGCAGCGATCGTGGAATCGACGCAGTTTGCCGAGCAACGGCTCGTGGCATCGCTCACGGCACTTTGGCGTCACGGGCCACCAGTTGGCACCGACACCGCCGCAGCACGACGAGCAGCACTGGGGATAGCAGCACCAATCCGGCTTGCAGGCGAAGTGGCTCATGAAACCACCTTGTTTCCGCAGGCTATTGCAGCCGAATGGAAACAGACCACAGTGCCCCGATTTCTTACCGGCATCGCTGCCCTTCTGGGCGCAGTAACCGTCCCACACGTGCTCCGTTCCCTTAGGGTTCTTCTCGCAGCACGTTCCCATGAAACCGACGCCACGATAGTTGGTGAACCCGATGGGATAGGCGGGGAAGTCGGCGTAGCTACCCGCGTGCATCGAACCGGCGTAGTAGTCGGCAGCCGGAGCTTGGAATGGATTTGATGCTGCCGCGGGGGCGAGGCGAGTCGGCTGAAAACGACCAAAGTCGTCAGCAAAGGCGGCGGAGCCAACCGTCAATAGGGCGGTGGCGGCTAGAAAGCTGAACCATCTCATGGCATGTCCCTTCGATCTCGAATTGTGTCACTGGTACCCAACACGTCGCACGGGCGACCCTGTATGCCGTGGAAACCTGATCCACATTCACCACGCGTCACCTTGTCCGTGGCGGGGGCCCGATGTTCGTCTTGGGAAACATGCGTTCTTTTTACCTCCTAGGCAAACGGCAACGTTGAATTTTTTCAACCTTTTCCCACGACGTGGGGTAGTGCAGATTCTGCGAATGGAAGAACTCATGCCGGACGCGATGCCGAAGGGGATATGCCTGACGATCCAGGGCCGCCGCCGCAGTCTGACCTGATAGAGTCTGAACACCGGTCTAGTTCAACATTACCGATCACGCGCGTGGGCGGGCCAAGCGAGAAAACGATGAATGGCCAAAACACAAACGAAGGAAACCGCGCCGCAGCGCGCGACAGCGAACTCACGTCGGGTTCAGCCGGTTATCCGCTGTTTTGGCTTGACGTCACGAGTTCTTTCGCGGCGGACCTTCGGTTCACGTGATACCGATTGCCGATCCGATTCGGCATGCCGCCGACGCAAATCATCCATCATCGCGCGCACGTCGCCGTTGAATTGTTGAGCGTATTCTTCGCGAATACGCCGAACTTCTGAGAGGATTGGATCAAGGGCCATTGTCATCCCCCATGAGTTGATCGGGAGTGCAAATTACGGGCATCGCGAAACCGAAATCGTCGCACACATCATGAATGATAGGCTGGTACGTCGCATTGGCAATATGCGTGTGAAGAAAAGGGGTCGGGAGTCTTTTCCGGAAAAGACTCCCCACCCCTTCTCTTTCTTTGTGTTATCGACTTGGCGGCAGAAAAACGTTACGGATCACCAAGTCGCGATTAGTGATTTACCACTTCCTATACGCGCACCAATCGCGACTTTGGTGCATCCGATTGTTCGCCGTCTAGCGTACCGATCAACGCAGGATGGTCCGAGACGCTCTTTCCAGCGTCTGCATTGCGACCAAGCGTTCGGTCCAGTGAAAACCGGAGTGTTCGAGTTGTCGCAACATGGTCAATCAGTTGTTCACCATCGACATCGGTCGTACCGCCAGTATCGATAGTGTACGCGTCGCCGAGAGCGGCGTGAAGGTACTCAATGTAGGCAGAATTCCAAGAAGTCGGCGGAATCCGTTGGTTAAAGTCCCCGAGAACGCAAACTGGAATATCATCTTCCGCGTATCTGGCGAGAATCGGGCCCAATGCGCGGAGGTAAGCGATGTGGTCTTCCCAACATTTGCGATTCGTGTTTCCCGTTGAGACGTGCGCATCAAACCAAGGCACGCACACGCCGACGATTCTGATACCTTCCGTGATACCGGAAACGAAGCGACCAGGTGGCAGGTCCGAACCTTCGCCATGGTCGATCGCAGTCCATTCGCACCGACTCACCAGCCAGACTTTTCGTCGATCACCATCATTCGCGTATCCGTAGTCCTCCGTGGAAGTGATGACGTTTGCGTATTCCGACGCGAAAAAGTCCGTCGATTCGGTAAGGCAGAAGACGTCGGGCGATTCAGCCCGAAGCGTTTCGCGAACGTAATCGCGAATACGAGCTGACGGTGCCCATTCGATGTTCCAGAGGAGCAACTTCATCCTTGAGGCTTCCGTGTGGTTATCGGCGAACTAATATAATTATCCCGGGACCAATTTCTGGCCCGTTGACGTATTCTATTTAGTGGGTTGTACTTGGGATAGCGATGGGGCACAATTCTGGCGGGGTCAGAATCGTGCGTCGCAAACCTGCCGACTTGCGAATCAGCATCAAGGATGCCTGGGTCGACATGATCCCTATCTGGACGCAGGCCAACATCGACCAGCCGCCCGAGATCGCGCCGGCGTTGACGTTGCGGGGCAGTTACACGCTGGCCACGTCGAGACGGTTTTGACGGGCCATGCGCACGCGGTACGATGCGGTTTCGGGTGTACGTCGTGCTGACGACCGGCAACACGGTCACCATCACACGGCCTTGAGCGAAGAGTGGAAGAACGGATAGCCCGGATAATCCCGAACCTCGAATCCCGTATCCCGTATCCCGTATCCAAAATCGCGTATCCCGTATCCCGTACCCCGAACCATGCCAGCGATTTACGAACACCGCCTGATCGTCCTCGACGATGCGATCGACGGACAGGGGCACGTCAATAATCTGGAATACGTTCGCTGGATGCAAGAGGCAGCGATCGCGCATTCTGATGCGCAGGGGTGGACGGCCGAACGGTATCGGCAGCTTGGAGCGGGCTGGGTGGTGCGTTCGCACAAGATCGAATACCTGCAAGCGGCGTTTGCGGGCGACGAGATCGTCGTTCGCACATGGGTTTCTGATTTCCGCAAGATCCGCTCGTTGCGCAAATACAAGATCATCCGCGCCACCGACGAGACGCTTCTGGCCGTCGCCGAAACGGATTGGGCGTTCATTAGCCTCGAGCGTCGCGTACCGCGGCGAATCCCGCCGGAAGTCTCCAAGGCATTCATCGTGGTCCAGGAAGAGGAAGAACCGTGAGATTTGCGTCGTTTAACCGCAAGCCGGAGGCGTGCGCGGGGAGTCTACAGCGATCTGGCAACGCCGCGCACGCCTCCGGCTTGCGGTTAAACG
>JADHUC010000261.1 GCA_016784735.1 Pirellulaceae bacterium
AATTCGACCTGTTTGGTATCCGCCGGCACCTTTCCATCGGCTGCGACCACAGACGGGGCAAACAGCAAGACGGCAAGGATGCCCCCACAAATAGTCCAAAGACCAAGCGATAACGATTTCATGTTCCGATACTCCTGCCTGATTGTTCAGTTTCGGCAGCCTAGTGCGCCAAGTCGCTACAACCGTAGCGCATGCCCCTGTCCCTTAAGCATAACTGGGTAAAGCGGATAATCCAAGAATATTTTCGTGTCTTCCAGCTTCTTAAGGCGAGAAAAAAGGGTTGCAGGGCGGAAAATGGCAAACGGGCCAGCTCATTTTGGCGGCAGGGCGATTTCGGGGTGCTGAATTGTCTATCAACGAGGTGAAGGGTGTGTCATGCACACCATGGCGGGCACAGCCACGGCACGTTTCGTGATTCGCGCGAGACGCCGCCAGCAGGCAAGGCTCTGACAATCGTGGTTGACCACGCCCCGTGGATCGCTATAAACTGCTTAATCAAGAGATGTTGCGCGATTTATTGGGAAAAGCTACGCGATGGAAGTTTTAGGACGTATCTGGGAAGTCATTGGCGTGTTCTTCGGCGGCTTGCTCAAGGGGTTCGAGCGGGCGGTGACGACTGTATTCGGTTCGTCGAACACTCGCTACATCAAGCGGTTGCAGGCCAGGGTGGAAGCGATCAACGCGCTGGAACCAAAATTCGAAGCCCTGACGGATGCCGAGTTGAAAGAGCAGACCGACAGGTTCCGGCAACGGCTGCGGGCTGGCGAGACCCTGGAAGATCTGCTGATCGAAGCGTTCGCCGTCTGCCGGGAAGCCGGTCGCCGGTTTCTGAACATGCGCCATTATGACGTCCAGTTGATCGGCGGGATGGTGCTTCACAGCGGCGCGATTGCAGAGATGGTCACTGGCGAGGGCAAGACACTGGTAGCCACCTTGGCGGCTTACCTGAATGCCCTGGAAGGCAAGGGCGTCCATTGCGTGACGGTGAACGACTACTTGGCTCGCCGTGACATGGAATGGATGGGGCCGCTGTACCTGGGGCTGGGGCTGACGGTCGGGACTATTCAGAGCGATATGGCCGTATTGGACCGTCAGAAAGCCTACTCATGCGATATCACGTATGGAACCAACAACGAATTCGGCTTCGACTACCTGCGCGACAATATGCGGCCGGCGGCACGCGGCGACGAGCGTTTTGAAAAACGCATGCAGCAATCGCAAGGCCGGCTGCACTATGCGATTGTCGACGAGGTGGACAACATCCTGATCGACGAGGCTCGAACGCCGCTAATCATTTCGGGGCCCGCCTACGACGACGTGCGGAAATACAGTGAAGCGGATCGCATCTCACGCCAGTTGAAGAAAGGTAGCCACTTTGTTGTCAACGAAAAGGACCACACGGCTCACCTGACTGACGAAGGCGTTCGCGAGGCCGAGCGATTGGCCGGAGTCGAGAGCTTCTACACGGCCGGCAACATGGACTGGCCGCACCTGCTCGACAACTCGCTGAAGGCGCATTACCTGTACCAAAAAGACGTGCGCTATGTCATCAAAGAAGGCCGCATCATCATCGTGGACGAATTCACCGGCCGATTGATGGAGGGTCGCCAGTGGAGCGACGGGCTGCATCAGGCGGTTGAAGCCAAGGAAGGCGTGAAGATCAAAGAAGAGACCCAGACGCTGGCCACAATCACCCTGCAGAATTTTTTCAAGCTGTACGACAAAATCTCCGGGATGACCGGTACAGCCATGACCGAAGCCAGCGAGTTCTGGAAGATCTACGAGCTGGAAGTCGTGGCAATCCCGACGAATCGGCCGCTTCGACGTTTTGTACACCCTGACGTCATCTACCGCACAGAAACGGAAAAGTACAGAGCGGTGGCCGACGAAGTGGAGCGCGTCAACCGTTGGGACGTGCTGGCCATGGAGGACGGGAGCATACGGTCGGGCACCATTTTGAAGGAGCACGAAGACTCGGTCGACTTCCAGCCCAAGGACGGCAAGAAGAAGGAGAACGTTTCTCTGGCGGATATCCGCGAGATCGAGCGCAAGGGTCGCCCGATGCTGATCGGTACCGTCTCCATCGAAAAGAGCGAGCGGCTGTCGTCGCTGCTTGACAAGCGCGGCGTCAAGCATCAGGTACTGAACGCCAAACACCACAAGCGCGAGGCTGACATCGTCGCCCAGGCAGGCCGATTCGCCGCCGTCACGATCGCCACGAACATGGCCGGACGCGGTACGGATATCGTGCTGGGCGGCAACCCCGAGACGATGGCTTGGGCCCAACTGCAGGACAAGTACGAGACCCGCTTGGACGTGCCCCGCGACGAATGGGACGGGCTGATCGCCCAAATCGCGCAAGAAGAGAAAATGGACGAGGAAGGCGAGCACGTGAAGTCCATCGGTGGCCTTCACGTGATGGCCACCGAGCGGCATGAGGCTCGCCGCATCGACCTGCAGCTTCGCGGGCGCTGCGGTCGCCAGGGCGACCCCGGAAGCAGCCGGTTCTTCCTGTCTCTGGAAGATGACCTGATGCGCATCTTTGCCGGCGAATGGGTCAAGCGAATTCTGGAAACGCTTGGTATGAAGGAGGGCGAAGCCATCGAAAGCCGCATGGTCACGCGGCGTATCGAGGCGGCGCAGAAGAAGGTCGAGGAACGTCATTTCGAAGGCCGCAAACACCTGCTCGAATACGACGAGGTGATGGACGAGCAGCGGAAACGCGTCTACGGCTACCGTCAGACGATTCTGGATGGAGGCAATTGCCGCCAAATGATCGTCGATGCCGTCCGCGAGCAGGCCGATCACCACCTGGGCACTTACATGGAGCGGGATTTTGGCGTCGGCACGTTTGCCAAATGGGCCGGCAAACGGCTGGCGACTGAATTGGAGGGACGGGATTTCCGCGGCATGGACATCGAGCAAGCCACGCACTATGCGAAGGATGAAGCGGAACGGTTTGCCGAAACGCAGGTGATCGATGCCATCGAAGAGAACTTGCCCGACGTGGACGAGGACGAAAAGGCAACCGCCGAGTGGAACTGGCAGGCGTTGGCCAAGTTTGGCAACTCGCGTTGGGGCTTGAATCTCCGGGACCGCGAATTGAAAAAGGTCGGCCGCGACGGCGTGGCCGAGTTGATCATCGAGCGGGCTCGCGAAGCGATCCAGCGTATCGACCTTTCGGACGGCGCCCCGCCGCTGCAGGACGACTTTGGCCTACACAGCGCGATCGGTTGGGTGCGACACAAGTTCGGGATCGAGTTGGACTTCGAAGAGGTCCGCGAATTGGAGCCGGAGGAATTGCGGCAACTGGTCTGCGAACGTGCGGAGGAAGCCTATGACGACAAGGAAGCGGAATACCCGGTCATGGCCAGTCTGTATCGATTCGCCTCGGGTGCGGGACACTCGCGGTTGGACCGCGAGTCGCTGGCCGCTTGGGCGCAGCATCGGTTCGCGACGAATCTGAGCATCGAAGATTTCAAACACAAGCAACGTGAAGAGATCCGCGCTCTGCTGGTCGACCACAGCCGCGCTTGCCAGCAGCGAGCCAACGAAGTGATGAAGGAGGTCCAGCAGAAGATCGACAGAGTGTTCGGTCCCGAGTCCGAGGGCCAGACGGCAGGGATCGCCACTGAGGGCGAGGGTGCCTTGGCTTCCCTTTCCGATTGGCTGAAGGAGACGCTCGACTGGGACATGTCGGTCGAAGACATGGAACGGTTGGAACGCGACGAGTTGGAGCAGAAACTAACCGAGGCGGTCCAGGAACGCTACCGCCCGGAAATGCGCCGCATGGAACGCACGCTGCTGCTGCAGATCGTTGACGCGGCGTGGAAAGACCACTTGCTGGCGATGGACCACCTGCGCAGTTCGATCGGCCTGGCGGGCTATGCCCAGATGGATCCCAAAGTCGAATACAAACGCGAAGGCATGAGACTGTTTGAAGGCATGTGGGATTCGATCCACGAACGTGTCACCGACTTGGTCTTTCGCATGGAGCAGTTGGACGAAGGACTGGTGGGCAGCACGTGGGTGGAAACGTCGGCGACGCATGCCGAAGCCCAAAGCGCCAGCGAGATCGCTCAGCAACAGCAAGCCGCCATCGACGCCAGCAAGGGCGACGGCGCGGTGGAAACGATTCGCCGTCGCGGACCTCGCGTCGGCCGCAACGAGCCTTGCCCGTGCAAGAGCGGAAAGAAGTACAAAAACTGCTGCATGAGAAAGATGGGAGCGGCTTAGTCCGTACTCCATGTCCTACCTGTTGAACCTTGTTTACCTCTTGCTGGTAGTTATCTTCTCGCCTTGGCTGATTTTCTCGGCCATCCGCAAGGGCAAGTACCGGGAAGGCTGGGGAGCGAAGCTGTTTGGCCGCGTTCCGTTGCGCGAAGAGGAAGGTCGATGCATTTGGCTTCACGCCGTCAGCGTGGGCGAAGTGAATGTGCTCGCGCCGCTGCTGATGCGTCTTGAACAGCAGCACCCACAGTGGGTTTGTGTAATCTCCACGACCACCAAGACCGGTTTCGACTTGGCACGGAAGAAATACGCGCCTCGCTCGGTCTTCTATTGTCCATTGGATTTCAGTTGGTCCGTCCGACGAGCCATGCGACGAATTCGGCCCGATTTGCTGGTGCTTGCAGAACTCGAGCTTTGGCCGAATCTGATCCATGCGGCCAAACGGCGAGGCGCGAAAGTTGCCGTGATCAACGGTCGCCTGAGCGATCACAGTGTCCGAGGCTACCGTAGAATCCGCCCGCTGGTCGGCAAGCTGCTGCGGACTGTGGATCTTGTCGCTGTCCAAAACCAGGAGTATGCCCACCGCTTCGTGGAATTGGGCGCGCGCGAACAGTCCGTCCACGTGACCGGGTCGATGAAGTTCGACGGTGCGCAGACGGACCGCAACAACTCCAAGACGCAGGAATTGGCGAAACTGGCGTGTATCAGCGCCGCCGACGTTGTCTTCCTCGCCGGCAGCACGCAAGAACCCGAGGAGGCGCTGGCCCTGGACACCTATCGCCAACTGGCCGACGAGTATTCGCGGCTGCGATTGATCGTCACGCCTCGACACCCCGAGCGATTTGGCGAAGTGGCGGACTTGCTGAGCCAATCCGGCATCCCGTGGCAACGGCGAAGCGAATTAGTTGCGAACGGCCCGGCATCGGATGCGCGAGTACTGCTGGTGGACGTTGTCGGAGAACTGGGGGCATGGTGGGGAACGGCCCACATCGCCTACGTGGGAGGCAGCATGGGCAAACGAGGCGGCCAGAACATGATTGAACCGGCTGCCTACGCCGCCGCCGTGGCCTTCGGGCCGAACACCAGAAACTTCCGCGACATCGTCGCCATGATGCTCGACCGCGATGCAGCCGTCGTTGTTCAGGACGGCCGGCAACTCACGTCCTTCGTCCGCCGTTGCCTCGACGATCCGAAATACGCCAGCCGCCTAGGCCGGCAGGCGCAACAACTCGTGCTGGAGCAGGCCGGCGCAGCGGACGGAACTAGCGCGATGATTGCAGCGTTGATGGTGTAGGAATACGAGGTTTTAGCCCACGTCCACCCACTGGCCCGTCTTGCCGCTTTCCAGGACGGCATCGCAGACCTTCTGCGTTTCGACCGCATCGCGGAATGTGGGTGCTGCCAGTTCGCCTTTGGCCATTCCTTCCAGGAAGTCGGCGATCTGGTGGACGAACGACTCGGCATATCCGATCTGCAAGCCGGGTACCCACCAGTTTTCCATGTAGGGCTGCTCGCCGCCGTGGTCCGAGACATGGATGGAACGCCATCCACGCAGCTTGCCTTCATCGTTGTGGTCAAACCACGACAGACGGTGCAAATCGTGCAGGTCCCACGCGATCGACGCGTTTTCGCCGTTGATCTCGAAAGTGAACAAAGCCTTGTGGCCGCGGGCATAACGCGTTGATTCAAAATTGCCGAGCGAACCGTTGCCGAAGCGGCAGAAGAACGTGCAAGCGTCGTCGATGCCCACGGGCTCGACCTTGCCCGTCTCGGCGTGCATGCGTTCCTTGATGAATGTCTCGGTCAGTGCATTCACCTTGGTGATCGGCCCGTTGTGCCACATGGCAGTGTCGATCGAGTGGGCGAGCAGGTCACCGATGACTCCCGAGCCGGCCGCTTTGACGTCCAGCCGCCACGTCGCCATGCCGCCTTGTGGCACGTTGGACGAGATGGTCCAGTCCTGCAGGAACTGACCTCGGTAATGAAAAATCTTGCCGAGTCGTCCCTCTTCGATCAATCGCTTGGCCAACGTCACGGCGGGCACGCGGCGGTAGTTGAACGAGACCATGTTCGCCACGCCAGCATCCTCGACCGCCTTGGCCATCTCCTCGGCCTGCGCCACATTCAAGGCCAGCGGCTTCTCGCACAGAATCGCTTTACCAGCCGCGGCTGCCGCAAGGGCTATTTCCGAATGCACATTATTCGGCACACAAATGTCGACCATGTCTATGTTCTTGTCATCGATCACCTGCCGCCAATCAGTGCAATGTGATTCATAGCCCCAATTATCAGCAAACGCCTTGGCCTCGCCCTCGACCAAACCGCAAACCGTCTTGAGCACCGGCTGGTATTCCGGATCAAAAAAGGCGTTCACGTTGCGGTAAGCGTTCGAGTGCGTACGCCCCATAAAGCCGTAACCGATTAGGCCGACGTTCAACTGCTTCTTTGCCATCGTTCTTCCTCGCTGAGTCGATTTAGTTGGTGAACCTATATTGAATGACCAATGACCAAATCCCAATGACCAATGTCGGATTCTAGCCGTTCGGATTGCTTTTTCGATAGATTGCCGCGAATATGAGGCTCAATTCGTTTGCTTCCTTCCACAACACCCTTGCCTCGTCTTTCAAGAGAGGCGCCGCGGCGGCTAACATGCGAAGCCACCGTTTCGTCTCTCGTGCTTCTTTCTTGCAGACACTAATCCGATAGCGAAAATCCTTCTTCGTGGGCGCTTCATCCGCCTCGTCATAGTTGGCGCCGACGCTGGTCGCGGATCGCACCAGTTGCGTGACTAGCGGCGATGTAACAGCGTCCAGCTTGACTTGTTTCACGAAAGCAATCACGGCCTCGCCAAAGACTGCAGTCCGCTCGTCCAAATCAAACTCACGTTCACCGCTCTCGCCCGCCCGCTCGTCCATTGGTCATTGGTGCTTGGTCATTGGTCATTCTCTTCCGTCATTCCGTCCATCCGTGTGCGTCGCGGACGGCGATCATCGCTTCGAGAATGCTGTTCCAGGTTTCTTCTTTCATCATCACGTCATTGGGGAACATGCAGCCGTCCCAGCAGAGGTGCCGCATTTGCTTGGTCAGTTCGCCGTTCTCGTCGCGGAGCCAGTGGGCGGCATCGCGGACGATATCCAGCTTGCCGTTGGGATCGAGCGGCAGGCAGTGGCGGCCCGTCTTGTCGTGCGAGCCGCTACCGTGAACCGTCGCGTCGTTCTGAGCCACGTGGAAATCGATCGTCCACGACCGAAGCGACCCCGTGAGCGTCTTCAGACCTTCCTCCAGCGTTTCGGTATCGCCCCAGTCGAAGTCTTCGGGCAGGATGCGGGCCTCCGGTGCGTTGTAGCCCAGTAGGTACAAGAGTGTATGCGCCATGTCCGCCATGAAGCCAAGCGTCTGCGGACGGTCGACCGCCTCCAGCAGCTTGATCATCTCCTTCCAACTGTGCATGGCACCCCAACAGATTTCACCCTCCGCAGACAGACGCTCGCCGTGATCCTCCGCCACGTCGCACGCCTCACGAAACGTTTCGGCGATCAGCTTCGTGTTGCCTTCCGGGTCTTCCGACCAGGAACCCGGATCGATGCCGGTGTCGAATCGGACAGTGCCGTGCGGGCGAACACCCAATTCGCGAAGCAACTGGCCAACCCGGCATGCCTTTCGCACCTGCCCGACGAACCCTTTCCTTGCCGCCTCGTCGCCCATTGGCGAGCCGCCGCCGGTGCCTCCGTAGATCGGAGCGACGACCGTGCCGACGTCGAGATTCCGCGCCTGCGCCATTTCAGCAAGTCGCTTGGTCTCGTCGTCGCCGCCATCGATATCGAAGTGCGGGTGATACAGGAAGATGTCAAAGCCATCGAACCTGACGCCGTCGAACTCTGCGGCGGCGGTCAAATCCAGCATCACGTCCAGACCGATGGCTGGCTCGTCTGCGTCCGGGCCTTTGCCGACCAAGCCCGGCCAGGCTGCGTTGTGGAGCTTGGGATAGTTGTTGGTGTGTTCGCTCATCGGTAACGGTGTCCTTTCTCTTTCGGCACGTTGACTCGTTAGTTCCGTCAGTCACCCACGTTGGGCACGTTGTCGTGTACGTCGGGGCCGAAGTACCGCAATCCAACCAGTGGCTCGCCGCCGGTGTTCTCGATCTCGACGCCGGCCGTGGCAGCCTCGTGCGTGATGAACACTTCGTCCCAAGGCTCCTCGCCGAAACGGATCATGGCCGGGGTCTGCAATTCGAGTGCGCCCATCCGGCCGCCGCCCTGGACGGTGATCCAACCGCTGGCACCGCGATCTTGCAGAACGCACTTCGCCCCTGGTTCGACAGTCAATTCTTTGGCCGAGAACAACTGCTTTCCGTCGACCTGCCCGTAGTCGATCCAGCGGTCGGTGTACCCGTCGCCGGATCGGTCCGCGTCGACGATCGGTTCCAGGTAGTTGCTCTGCTTGAACGTCGGATCGACGTTCTTCTCCCAATCAAGCTGGCTGATGATGAAATCCAAATCGTGGTGCTTGTCCTCGGGCACGTCCTTGACCAGCAGGTCCCAGGGCACTTGCCGCCCTTCGACGATCGACTGGAACATGCCGAACACGTCGCTTCCCCATTGCGGTTCATAGGTGCACATCGAACCGGGCGCGTGCAGCACGCCGGCCGGGATCAGCCAGCCGGTGCCCGGCTTCAGCCGATACGCTCGCGACAGGTCGAGGATCCCATTATCGCCGGCGTTCCAGTTTTCCAGACACTTGCGAACGTCGTCCTTGGTCGTGCCCGGTTCCAGCCCCATGAACGTGTAGTCGAAGTGGTTTTCGGCCGCGTTCAACTGTGGTGGGAAGTAGTAGCTCTCGGGTTTGCCTTCCTGGTTCGTCAACTTGGCAAAATCGGCCGATTGGTGCATGTGGTGCGGGATCGGGCCCATGTTGTCGAAGAATTTCGAGTACACTGGCCATCGCTGGTACTGGTCGAACATTGCTTTGCCGACGAGCCGAGCGCCGGCTTCGGCGACCGCGTCTTTCAGCAAGAACCGCTGGCCCTCGAATACGCAGTAACTGAGACCTTCATCGTCGGCGCGGTTGTCGTTCATTGCTTCGGTGGTACTGGCAAACCATCGCTCGTCGATGCCGCCGCGATGGACGCCCAGGGCGTACCAATCGGTCGGGGCCAGCTTGATCCGTTTGCCCGGATGCAGGAAGCTTCGCGGTACCCAGGTGGGGGTCAGACGCAGGAGCCCTTGCCCCGCATCTAACGCCCGTTCGAGGATCTGGCCAACATTGTCGCCTTTCACAGCAGGTGATTGGTTCATTTGCGTCTCCAGCTATGTCGATTGAGGAATGGGTTCCACGAGTTGCACCCGGCCGTCGAGTAGGCCGGTGGCAGAGGATTTGCCGCACAAGAAGGATGTTTTATTCGCTTTGCCTTCCCATCGCAAGAACGGGGCGTCTAAAATTAGGCCACCATACGACTTGCGGCAACGATTCCGCAAGATACACAGCCGTTTGAAGTCAATTCTGGCGAAATGTGGAAGTTTTGACCTTGTAAGTACCCGCTCACAAGTTTTCGAACTCTTGGCGGTGGCTAGAAACCCGGCTTTTTCGGAAAAGCCGGGTTTCTTCTTGGCCAAGAACTACTGATCGGGTACTTACCAGCAGAACGCGACGATCAGAACCGAGTCGCTCGCCGCGCGCGGTCTGCCCTCTTCCGGGATTTGCGGTGGATCGTAGGGGTTGTCCTTCATCACGCCGTTAGATTCCCAGGCAACAGGCCACACCGACCACGCCAATGATCGCCAGCAACAGACAGGCCAGGGAGACCCACGAAACGTCGCGAGATTCGTGCACTCCGCGCAGCCGGTCAAGTCGCTCGATCAGCACTTCACGTCCTCGGTCGATTGCTCTTGCGGCCGGCACGTCATCGTCCGTGTCCGCTTCGTCCGATGTGCGATCGAGAAGCTGCATCAGGCGAGCTTGCACCGCACGCGCATTGAATGGCCGCTCGTCCGGCGACTTGGCGAGCAGTTGCGAGACCAGGCTGTCAAGTTCAGGTGGACAGTTGGGTTCAAAATCCCGCACGCGTGGTGGCGTCTTCTTCAGATGCTGGTCGAAGATCTGGGCGAAATTGTCTCCCTGGTACGGCGATCTGCCCGTCAGCATTTCGAACAGCAGGCAGCCCAACGCGTACAGGTCCGTCTTTCCGGATACATCTCGATCGCCGGCAATCTGTTCGGGCGACATATAGGCATATGTGCCCACGGTCAATCCGTTCGAGGTGATGTCGGCCGAATGCGTGTCGCGAGCAATGCCGAAGTCGCCCAGTTTCAGTTCGCCCGCCGTCGTCAGAAACAGGTTTGCGGGCTTCAGATCGCGATGGGTGATACCGTGATTGTGGGCGTGCTGAAGCGCCGAACAGATTTGCACGCCACACGATACCACTTCCTGCCAGGACAAGCGCCCCGTTTGTTCGAGCATGTCCTTCAACGTGCCGCCGTCGACCAACTCCATCGCGTAAAACAACTGACTTCCGTCTCGCCCTCTGCCGAAATACTGCACGATGTTCGGGTGCGACAGCCTTTCCAGGATAATCATTTCCCGTTCGAAACGAGCCTTGATCAAGTCGTCGCTAGAGACAGTCGGCAGGAGGATCTTTAATGCGACGTCTTGCTGGTGTTCCAGATCTTTGGCGCGGTAGATGGTACCGACGGTTCCAACGCCCAGCGGTTCGTGCAATTCGAATTCGTCGATCCGGCGCAAAGGCATAGAATAATTCTTATCCAAGGCCAGCAGAAGTGCAACCGGATCGGCTGGGGAGCGTCGCGTTCGAAACGCGCAGAAAAAAACCTTCGGCCGACTGCGACAAACGGAGTCGCTGCGAGAAAGGCGAGAGTCTGGCGTGCTATCGCACAAACCGTGTGACGACTCTGGCCAACGCTAATTATTGGTCCTTCTGTCGGAATGGCGGCCGAAGGTTTATGTCAGTTGATATTGTAGTTCAAAACCGCTCGCGAGTAATTGAAACTCGTCGGAATTATCGGCACTTGGCAGGCGCCGGGTTTGTCCTATATGTGCGCTTTCCCCAAAAAAGCAGCGACTTGTTGGGTCCCCTCTTATGGCCCAGCCGGCCCCGCGCGGCGGGCGGCCTGCATTTCTTGGTGGATTTCCTCCAAAACATGCCGGTACATCTGATCCTGCGGACGCAATTCGACTAGTCTCTCGGCAAAGGAGAGTGCCTTGTTGTGCTGTCGCAGTTGCTTGTAATACAGCACCACGCCGAACAGGAATTGAGGCTCGTTAGGTTCCAGCCGGTGAGCCTTCAACAGCGCCGCTTCCGCTTCCTCCATTCGCCGATGCAAGTACAGCGACATTCCATATCGATACTGCACGGCGGCGCTGTTGGGCACAAGCTTTGCATCGCGTGCCAGCCATTCCAGTTCTTTGCCACGCAGCGCCGTGGCTTCGTCTCGATACCCGGCCGCTTGCTGAGCAGCCTCTAACGCGGACTTTCGGTTGCCATGCAACGCGGCCTGTTGCGCTCGCCGTTCGGCGCCTTCTACCAGTCGGTCGTACAACGCGGCCAGGTTCGTGCGCGGGCCGGTAATGGTTGGCTCGATGCGGATCGCCGTTTTGTAGGCTTTGATGGCCCGGTTCGTCTCATCCATGCCTTCGTACAAGATCCCCATTGTCATGTGCGCCGCCGCGCGGTCGTTGCTCAAACGCAGACCCTCTTCGAATTCGTTCAGGACGACCTTCAGTTGATCTTGCTGCGAGCCGCGCAGTGCGCTGCTGGGTACGCCGGCCAGCATACGGGCCGCCTCGGTACGCACTGAGCGAACCGGATCGCTCAGCATAGGGGCCAGCTTGCCGGCCAATCTCTCTTCATCCAGGCGGCCTTGCAGATTGCCGCTCGCCGCCGCTCGAATCTGTGGATCGGGGTCCTTCAGGTACTTCTGCGTCGTCGAAGTGCTGGCCAGTGTGTCGTACCTGCCGAGTTCGAACATCGCCGTGGCCCGTACGATTGCGGGCAAACGCCCGTCGCGGACCAAATCGGCCAGACCCTTATCGGCCCCAGGTTCCCCGCGTCGCGCGGCGTCCAACGCGAAGGCAAAGTGTTGTCGTCGCCGAGGCCCGCGCGGTCGGTCTTTGTACCATTCGTCACAGGCTTTCTCCATCTCGGCATCAATGCGTCGAAGGACTTCCTTCACCGACTGGTCGCCGTCTCGCGCGGCCAGGACCCAGTCCAGATACTGCTTCAGATCGTCGCGTTCTCGAAACTCCGGCAATTTCCCTTCGTCGATCTCCTTCTGAAGGTGACATCGCGTGCACGCGTTGGGCGTGCCTAGTTGGACGCTGAGTTCGGGCTGAGGAATGCGCAAACTGTGATCGCGCCGCGGATCGACGGCCATGTAGGTGGTCTGGGGCATGTGGCACTCGACGCATAATGCACCGGTTGATTCCGGTTTGTGATAGTGGTGCGCCGGACCGTCGTACTTGCCTGCCGGGTGCTGATGGCACGACGTGCATACCGCGTTGTCCTCGTACTTCAGCCTCGCTGTGTGCGGGTTGTGGCAATCGGTGCAGCGAATCCCTTTGTGGTACATCTTGCTCTGGATGAACGACGAGTAGACGTAGACCTCGTCCAGGATCTGGCCATCAGCATGGTAGGTGTCTCGAAGCAACAGCTCGTTGGCAAAATAGTCGTAATAATCCTCGCCGGGCCGGAAATCGGGATACACAAGCCGGCGTCGCGAATGACAAGGCGCGCAGGCATGGATCTGTGTCCGCGCGTCTTCTTTCAGGCTGGGCAGCCCGAAGCCGAGTTTCCTGTCCCAAAACAACGATTTGCTGTTTGCCAAATCGACGTGCAGGCTGCTCGGTCCGTGGCACGTTTCGCAGCCAACGTCGATTTCCGAAAACGTCGTGTGGTAAGCTTTCGCCTTGGCGTTGAAGTTCTTCCGTAGATTGGTCGAGTGGCAATCGGCGCACATGTTGTTCCAGCGTTGGGCGATGCCGGTCCAGTGAAGTTCGTCTTCCGGGGCCAGCTTCTCGTCGACATCGGGAGGCATCAAGTAGAACCACTCTTTGCGTTCGGTATCCCAGGTGATGCGCAGAACCTGGAGACGAGCGACTTCGTCGTCCGGCATGTCCGCCGTCCGATCGAACTCGACCATGTACTGCTGCAAAGGCGTGACGCCGAAAACGTACTTGACCTCGAAGTCCGCCATCTTGCCGTCGGGGCCTTCGGTGTGGACCATGTACTTGCCGTTCTGGCGGAACAGGCGAGACTTGATGCCGAAGTGCTCGAATTCAACATCATTGAAATCGCCGAGTACCGTCTCCGAAGTGGTCAGGTCCATCGCCAAGTCGTGGTGAGAGCCCTTCCACTCGTCGTAGTATTCCTTGTGACACTCGATGCAGGCGTCACTACCAACATACGTCGCCTGTGTATTTGCGGGAACACACATCCACCAGTCGGCAAACACCAATCCGCCGCCAAGCAACAGAACGCAGCCAACGACGAACGGGATTCGCCAGCGACGCGAACGGGCGCGTCGAACCGGTTTTGCGTCGGTGGTTGGGCGGCGGTTGAGTTTTCGTTTTCGGGACATCGAGGAGGTTGGGGGATCAGGTGTCGGGTGTCAGGGGTCCTGCATTGCGCGGTGGTGGTGTGCTTTCTGGGTCGGTGATGTTGGCTGCCGATGGGTGTCGAGGGCGACGTTGGTTTCAGGTCGATGTGCCATCTTGCGGTCCATCGATTATTGGCAGTGAAGGAAAATCCGGCAACCGGCGAGGGGAAGTTTGGGGGGGCGGATGGCAGGTTCCAGCAAAGCCCCCGTTCCTATGCCGAATCGGGGCTCGAAGGGCCAATCCGCACCGAATCCTTCACGTTCGACACGCCCGATTCGGTCGTAGTCCCCTCTTTTTGCCCATTCCAATTTCCGCGAACCCATAAACAATGGTGAATATGGAAGTTACCGATTCCCGTAGTCCCCTAAGATCAGATATGAGTATTCCGACCGACACGTTAGAGACGCCTTCTTATCATTGTCCGGCGTGCGGTGCGACCGTGAGCATTGAGCCGCCGTCGTCTCCACGCCACGATGCTCCCTGCGGTTGCTCGCTGTGGTGTCGCAAGAGGATGGTCGACGACGTCATCGTTCTTGACGTTTTGCGTGGCAGAACGCCCGGACACGACGATGTGGAACTGCTCAGCCAGTCGGTCGTAAACTGCTCGGGCGTGCCCCATGTCGTTATAGACTTGTCCAACCTCGACTTTGTGAACGGTTCCTTCATGGACGGACTGATGGCCCTGTACACGCGGGTGAAAGCCGCCAACGGAAGGCTCATTCTGTGCGGGATACGAAAGCCGTCTGTGCGGGACGCTTTCTACGACTCCAGCCTTGACAAGATATTCGACATTCGCGACAGCCAAGAGGCTGCGCTGGCGTGTCTGTGATTGGGCGTCAGCTTCTTCGATCAGGCAGTCACTAGGCAGCGGTCCTTCCCGATACCTTGTCGAGCGTTTTGTTTAGTTGCTCGGCCTTGAGAGGTTTTGGCAGGTAGGCGTCCATTCCAGCGTTCAGACACTCCTGGCGATTGTCCTTGGACGTAACGGCAACAATGGGAAGTCGACTGCCGTTCATGCGTTCGCCCGCGCGAATCAAACGAGTCGCTGATATTCCATCCATCTCCGGCATTTCGATGTCCATGAGGACAACATCGTAGCTGTCGGATTGGAGAGCCGCCACGGCTTCCCTTCCGTTACTCACGACCGTTACACAGTGGCCCTGTCTTTCCAGCAGGCAAACCACCAGCTTCTGGTTCACCAGACTATCCTCCGCCACGAGAATGCGGAGGCAGGATGTTAGCCGGTCTTCAATTCTTGCACTCATATTTCTGCCAATCTGTTCCTGTTGGGATACTAGACGATAATCCCGTGGGATTAGTTTTCCGGATCGCGTCTCAAAGGGGAGAAAGTGCCTCCGCCCGCAGGGTTTGGGAGTCGCATTTGGGCGATATGACGCCGTGAGCCACCAAATAACCGAGATCGCCGGGCGCCAACCTGCCACGTTCCGCCTGGGTCAGATCGTCCAACCGTTGCGACAACATCAGGACGAATAATTCGTCGTCTGCTAGCGTTGCCCTTTCGGAGTCAGAGAGCGATTGGTGGTCTAATGCCTTCAGAAACGCTGGGTTACACATGTCAGGTGCTTTCGATCGAGTCTTTCGGTGCGATGTACTGGATCGGCTGGTGCGAGAGCATGTCCGCACAACGGGGCCTTACCAGTATTAACGCCGCAGCCGTCAATTCGTTTGTAACGAAATGGTAAAACTCGGCGTTTTTTCGGTTGGCGCTAGCAAGAATCCCAACGGGCTCCCCGCTGGTTCGCGGTTGAACGATTTGTCGCAAGATGTCAGCGACGAGGAGCTAGAGTGGTTTGTCGCCGACCAATTCAGCCAGCTTGATGGTGCCGGCGGCCAAGACCGCGGAACCAAGGCAAATAGAGGCGAAGATCCAGAACGACCAGTCGACTTCGAAATACCGCAGCACCAGATACAGGCCGACCGCATTGAGGATCGGCGGATACAACGCCGCATCATAGACGGGCATCATGAAATCCGTGCCACCCGCCGAGGTGTATGACACGTACAGCTTGTACAGGAACCAGATGGCGGCAGCCCCAATCAGGGCAAAGCCAATCACAGCCATAGTCACGTTTGCGTATCCTTATGCGCGAGGGACACCGACGCGTCGGCGGGCTGCACCGCGACAGCCACGTGCTCGACACCCTGCCGAAGCCTCTTGCCGTCGCGATGCACGACCAGCCCTGGCGGCACCGCCTCGGTCGATTCGTGAGCTATTTCGCGGGATTCTTGTCGAGGATCTCGATGTCCTTGAACAGCACGTGCATGACGCAGCCTGAGTGCATCTGCAGGGCGAAATGGCCCTCGGGACGACCGGGGTCGTCTTTCAGTTCCGCGCTCTTGATGCCGTTCACGTGGACGACCACACTCCCGCCATCGGCATCGATCACCATTTCGTTCCACTCGTCATCCTTCGTGTACGACTTCTCCAATTCGTCCGACGGCTTGCTGACCCAGCCGCGTCCGTAGCTTTCGTAGATCCCGCCGACGCCGCTCTTCGTTCTCCCGACTTGTACCTGCAGCCCGTTCGCTTTTTCGGGTTCCTTGATGATCGTGCGGATATAGAAACCGCTGTCGCCGGAATGACACTTGAACTTAAACCGTACCTTGCAATTGCTGAACACATCGTCGCTGACCAGCAGCCCATACAGTTTCGCCTTATCGGCTCGTCCGACGAAAGCGCCGTCCTCGACCGTCCACTGCCCGTCGCCGACCGGGTGCCAGCCAGTCAGTGTCTTTCCATCCATAAGCGGTTTCCAGGCAGCTTCCTTGTCGGCGCCTATCGCCAAATTCGTAGTCAACAGGACTGCCAGGGCCAACGACGCGGCTGGTGCAAGTTTCGAAAGTCTCATGGGATACTCCTTGTCATGGGGATGTTGATTCAGGGAAGCTGCCTCTAGTGATAGTCCGGTCTTCGAGCGTCGTCAAGCGATTGTGAGTTCTTTCGAGGCTGACGCCGGCACTACGGCCGCGCGTTTGCCGCAACTAAACGCCGGCTCTGTACTTGTTGAAAGCCTGAACGGCGGCGAGGACTTGCTCCTGAGGATACTCCGGCCGATGCCAGCGGACGGCGGTGCACATGAAGCCGCCATCGGGCGAATGGAATGCCTCGTACAGTTCGTCGGCTTCCTTTTCGATCTGTTCAGGCGTCCCGCTTGGCAGAGTGTGCTGCATATCGACCGAAGCGTTGATGCACACCTTTCCCTTCAGCTTCTTCGTTAGCATTTCCTTCCCCGTTGCTTGGTAATCGACGACGGAGAAGACATCGAGCCCCACTTCTGTTAGGTCATCCAGAATCGGGCCGGAGTTGCCGTCGATCAGAATGCCGGTATACATTCCCTGATCGTGGACGAACTTGTAGAAATCCGCCAACGTCGGCCTGAAGTATTTGCGCCAGTCGTCCGGCTTGATAAGCAGACCGTGAGTCCCGCCAACGTCTTCGAAGACGGTGATCATATGCGCACCGGCCTGTTTGAACTTGACCACCACTTGCTTGTAGTAGTCGGCCACGCGCTCGTACGTTTCCACGGCCAGCCGCGGATTGGCGGCGATGTGCAGCAGAAAGTCCTCCAAGCCGAAAAGAAACTGACTGGTCAAGAAGATCCCGGCGTCAATTTTCGCGCTGATGAAACGATCCGGGTATTTTTCCTGGATGACGCTCCCGAGCTTCTGGAAATAAGGATCCAGATCGTCCGGGTTCGGAAATTCGTATCCCTCAAAAGACTCGCGGCCCGCAAGCGGATGTTCCAGCAGCACATAAGTCGAATTGTCGTCCAACGGCGTTTTGAGTTTAAGACCGAATTGATCCTCCTTCAGGATCTCTCCTTCCGGCGTTTTGCCCGTTTCCGTGTGACACCAGGAGTAACAGCAGGGCCATAAGACGTCGAAATTCTCTGTCCCTGGGATGAACTCGACCGTGTCCGGGTCAAGCGTATGGTAGGCATTGTAGACGTGGGGCACGTCGATTATTTCCATGGGAAGATAATCGGGCTTGTTGAACTCGATTGCTCTCTTTACGACATCGATATGGTCGGACATGACTCTCTCCTAACTTGCGTATCGCGAACTCAATCGAGTTCCTTGATCCAGAGATTACGGAACTGCACGGAATCGCCGTGATGTTGAAGGCCGATCGGGCCTTTGGCCGGCAGATCGGGAAGACGAGCGGCGCTGATGACCTGCTGGCCGTTGACCACGACGGTCATGCACTCGCCCTTGAGCGTAATCTCGAAG
>JADHUC010000262.1 GCA_016784735.1 Pirellulaceae bacterium
CGTCCAGCAGATTGACCTTTTCGAAATGCACTCGCCAGCCGTCGTACTCGGTCGAGGAACCGCACAGCAACGTTTGGCCATCGCGCAGCAGAATCGGCTTGCAGCGGACCGGGCCGTCGATGCCCTCGGGCAGCCGGCGGCGTTGGCGGAACGTGCGGCCCCGGTCGTAGCTGGCTATCATTTCGCCCCACCAGGTACTTGGACTGGGGCCGACCTTGAAGAACAGCAGCGTCGGGGCGTCGCCGGGCGGCTGGTATAGCACTGGGTTCCAGCAAGGGTGACGGAGACCATCATGCTGCACGCCGTTGGCCCATTCCTTTGGTGCGGACCAACGATTGCCATCGTGGTAGCTGACCCAGATACCGACATCCTTAGCCTTTTCCTTCGTTCCGCCGAACCAGGCCACGACCACGCCGCGCGTGGTTTCGCAAATCGTCGAGGCGTGGCATTGGGGAAACCTGGCCGTGGTAAAGACGAAGTCCTCGCCGACGAAGCCGGGGAACTTGGACGCGGGTCCTGGCTTTGGCGGACGGGCTTTCAACTGGTCACCGGAGTATTGAATACAGTCGTTGTGATAGATGTGGTAGATCCGCCCATTCTCCGCGCCGACCAGCAGGTCCGGCTTCCCGTCCCGGTCAAAGTCGCAGACTGCCGGACTGGAAGTGTGGCCGGCAACGTTGCGGCGGGCAAGGTTGCCGATTCGCTTGAGCACGATTTTACCATCGCGCTCCGCGCAGTTACGATACCAGGTGGCGTTCTCGGAATTGACCAGCACATCAAGCCGCCCATCGTCGTCCCAGTCGGCCACGGCCAACTTGAATCGGCCGGAGCTGCCACAGGATTTGGGATTCAGGCGGATGGGTGCGTTGTCTTCGTCGACGAAAATGCGTTCCGCCGATTTCCCCTGCGGCCGCAACGTCAAGTACCCTTCCTGATCCAAGGCCACGAGATCCAGGCGTTGGTCTCCATCAAAATCAACCGCGACCGGGGTGGTCCGCCATTGTGTCAGGGCCGAATTCGACTTCGATTCCCACCAGTACCACTTGGGAGGCCCTTCGGTGACGCCGGTTTCTGGCGTAACGCCTGCAAGCTTCCCCTCATCGTTTCGAAGAATGCCGATCTGGGACCAGATTGAGTTGTAGAGAATATCGGGTCCGCCGTCTTCATCCCAATCAGCAACCGAAAGCGTCGTGTAGCCCCATTTTGCTTCGCAAGGGCCCTGGATCGAACCGCTTGGCCCGGCCATCACTCGGAAGGGTTTTCCATCATCAACAACCAGCAACTCGGGCGCACCCCATTTCGGTAAACCGCCTTCACCACGGCCCAGATTCTCGAAGAAGCCGATGTAACCCGCCGTATTCCCGCAGAGGATGTCCTCGTCTCCATCATCATCCCAGTCGCAGGCGAACGGCGTGGCCAGGGCGCCAAATTTCAACGTGTCGGCTTCCTGCTGGAAGTAGACCGGCGTATTGAAGATCGGGAAGCTGCCGTCGAACTCGCCGGAGTTTTCCACCAAGGCGACCCTGCCGTCTTCGTCGCCAACGATCAGATCAAAATCCCCGTCACGATCCCAGTCGATCGCGGTCGGCGTGATCATCTGCAGATCCATGACCAACGGTCTGCCATCTCGCGTCTTCAGCTTTCGGCCTGCGGCATAGGCTGGATTCTCGCGAGTGCCCATGTTCTCGAAATAGGTGAAACCATCCAGAAACTCGCCACACAACAGGTCGAGGTCGCCATCGTCGTCGAAGTCGGCGAAGTTGGGCGAGGGCCAGCCGAAAACGTCGATTTCGCCCCCACCGGCCCTTAGCTTCCGCGGTCTTTTCGAGTAAGCCGGTTCCGCATCGGATCCTTCGTTCTCGATCAAGTAGACGTAGCCATGCAAAGGGCCGTTCCGCCAGCGGCCGTTTTTGTCGTAGGCATGATCCCAGCCGTAATCGGTCCAGTCGCCCGCGCCGACCACCAGATCGTGGTCTCCGTCTCCATCGTAATCGACATAGCGCCACATGTTGGCCCGGACGCCGTTCTCGTGGACATTGGTTTTCGGATAGATCTTCTTCGGCCCGTTGAAATCGAACTTACCGGTCTGTTCGTCGCGCACGAATTCATAGCCCGGTTTGAGGATGCGAGGTTTGCCCTGTACGTAGCTGACCTGAAAACTGTGCGTCGTCTTTCCGATCCAGACCCCCGGTTTGAAGACCGGCGTTTCTTCTTTCGGATCTTGGGTCGGATTCTCGAAGAAATAGACACCGTTCGACGGTTTGTCAGGGCAGGCAACCAACAGGTCCATGTCGCCGTCGCCGTCGTAATCCATGGGCATTGGCCAAGCCCACAGCCCAACGCCCAAATCGACGACGAGGCCGGGCTGGTTGTATTTCAGCGGTTGGAGTTTCCAGTCGGTCTCGGCAGCAACACAGACGGCAGTTGCGATGGCGAGGGGGAAAGACAGAAGTGCGGTAAGTTTCATGGTGATGCCTCAAACTCGCGATTGAAGATCTTCCGGCGCACGTACTCGCGGAGGACGACAGATTGGCTTCCGCGCATGATCGTTAGGTTGTAGCAAGAGTCAAGAGACGTTCAACCCGTCTCCTATCGTTGGAGTTCACGCTTCAGCGTGTCTTCGAAGGCACGCTGAAGCGTGAACTCCAACAAGAAGAAACGACCGATTGACCCCAAAGTTCAGAAGCCCCGCGTTCTTCACGGGCGTTTCCCTCCGAACAATTCTCCGTGGCTGACGACCGTCACGTTGGCTCGGGCGCGGTAGCCCTGCGGGCTCTGACAGTTCCACGTCACTTGGTTCTCGCCGGCGGCCAAGAGCGGCCTCTCGCCTTGCGGTTCGATCCGGCCGATCAACTTGCCGCTTTCGTCGTACAGCCGGCAATCCGACTCGGATTCGAATTCCAGATAGGAGCCGCCGTCCAAGGTTGCTGGAAAGGCGATACGCCGTCCGTCGATTTCGACGGTCGGGTTGCGGAGCGTTACCTTCTTGGTCCGCAGGGCCTTGATCGGACCCAGGTAACACGTCACGCTCTCTTGCGGTGGCAGATCATTGAAGTACAGATTCAACTGTTCGATGTACTTCCGCTGCAGCCCCCGACGGTAAATGGTCGAGTGACCGCCGTAGGGCCAGACATACTGGATGTGTCCGTGGGCGTCACGTTCACGCAAGAGGAACTCGCAGTACCGCCAACCCTTGAAATCGACCGTCACGTAGTGCTCGTCGTAGACGGTGCTACGCTGTCGGGCGTTGGTCAATTGCAGGTTGAGCAGTTCGCCTTTCCCGTCGCCGTGGATCCACACGCCAAAGGCGTCGCAGTGGTCGATATTGGCTTCCGGCGCGAACGTCTTGCCGGCCTTGACCCATGCGCCACTTCGTGAATCGGCCGTGCTCTTGGCCGAGTAGCGTCCGCTTTGCTTGCCGATCTTGACCTGCTCGTCGGAAGGAGAAAAAGGGGACAGGTCCAATTTGTGCGAAGCACCCTCCGGGCCGTTCCGGCAAATTGGACCTGTCCCCTTTTTCGGCATCAACTCGTGGGTGATTCCAGAGGCGGCGTCCCGGTTCGGGAACTCGTCCTTGCTGCTGAAGTCGGCCAAAATCACGGCGTCCTCGCTGTCGTAGGGTTCGACCGAATAGAGGGCCTCGATGCGCAGCTTGACCGGCTGGGGGCCAAACCGATTGGTGACCGTCCAGGTGCGGCTGCCGTCGTCCATTCCGGTCACCTTGTGGACGTGGTAATCGGTAGGTAGGAACTGCCAGACGCCGTCGGAGGACTCGACCAACCGGAACTCGTCGCCTTCCTGTCTCAGCCGCGCTTTGACTGATGCGGAAAAGTAATTGGCCAGCCGTAGCCGCTCGTAACGACCGGCCATGGCCAGATACTCGTCGCGCCGAGCGTTCAGCGGCGGTCTGTCGGCCTGGATGCCTTGAAACGAGACCGGCGAATCGTGGCCCAGGGCTTTCGAGCAAAGGTATTCGAACTCGTCGGGCAGTTCGCCGCGATGGTCGCGCGTCGGACCGAAGATAACCCACCAGCCCAATTGCGTGGGCAACAGCGTGCTCTCGACGTATCGCTGCGTGACTCGCCCGTCGATGTCGGGCTCCCACAGCCGGCAGTGGAGGTCGATGAACCGTTTCAGGCCGTGCTTCGGATGGTCCCACGCGCCTAGACGCGAGTGGAACGGCCAGGAGTGATAGTCCCAGCAACTCGCCTCGACCAACACGCGGCGTTTGATCTTCTCGTAGATCGTCCTGCGGATTCTCGCCGCCCCATGCCAGCCGCCATGGACATCCTCTGTAACGCCGTCCATGTAGATCATGTCAAAACCGCAGGTGTCGTAGGCATGGGCGATCGCGTCGGCAATGTCGTCGACCAACGTCGTTTTCTCGTCAGGATGAAAATAGCTCCAACGAACGAAAAGGTGCCCGACCGAGGCTCCTTTCTTGTGGGCGCCTACGTGCGTGCCTAATGCACCGCGCTTACAGCCGGTGAATCCATAAGGCGGCTTTTGTGAAAGTCCGCTGTACTGGATCAGTTCGTCACCAACACGAATGACATTGCCATGAGAGCCGTAACCCCAGACCGTGTCGAGATCTCCGGGCGGTTTTTCGGTGACCACGGTGGTCGCTGTCTTGTCCAACGGGGCAGCCAGGGTGAACGTCGCATCGGTGGCCAATCGCTTGTCAGGCACCGGCGTGATCCAAGGATCGTGCGCGTGGATGCAGCCGGTCAGCGTGTGCATGCCCGCCTTCAAGCCGGCGGCGTGGATTTTGTCGATCGTGGCCTTCAACCCGTCAAGCCCGTTAGGGAACGCGGTTTCGCGTGGCTGATAGTGCCCCAGTGATTTGAACCAGCCATTCAGATGGATGTGGGTCATTCCGCCCAGCTTGGCCAATCGGATCCACTCGTCCACATTTTTCTCGGTCACGAAGGCGAACAAGTACGAACCGCGGTTCTCCTCGGCATCCAGAGCCCACGGGCCGCCCAGCGGAGAATAGGGCAAACCTTCTTTGCGGACGACCTCCTTCAACACGCCGCGCAGCTCGGCATGCGTGCATCCCACCAGAGCGATCTTGGCTCCAACAAGGCCGTACTCCCGGTAGCATGTCCCTGCGAGCGCCGCCGGCCGCTCGCTGATCTGGCCACGGACCTGCAGATTCAATGCACGCAGACAGGCTGCGAATTCGCCGTCGGTCACGACGCCGGACATAACGCTGACGTACTTCGACGACGTGACCGCAAGGTTCGCCAGCCATACTTCCTCCACCTGCGGATCGCTGACCGATTCGATCTCGAACACGAAGTAGTGGTCCTTCGTCACGACTTTGACGACCACCGTGACACGGGCCTCAATAAACTTGACAGAGATCTTGCCATCGGCGAAGTCGCACGACGTCGGCTCGTGAAGCACGCCGTCTTTCTTCACAGTGAGGAAAGGCTGCTCTCCTGGTCGAGCACAGTACTGCTTGCCGGTTCGGCGACAGACGAAGCCAACGTTTCTGCCGTCCGAGGAGATTCGGTACGTGACGTGCTTGTTTTCAAGCGTGATGCCGCTTGACTCGGTTTGTGTTTGCTCGGCCTGACAGTCCCCGTCAGAAACCGTCAGCCACCATGCCGCGATGAAGATTGTTACTGCTGCTGCTCGCACTTCTGCTGCTCCTTCTCAATAGATGCTCCATCAAGGGCAAAGGTGAATTAGACGCCCGCCACCGTCTGACGACGACTGCTAAGGCTGCGCAAGTCACCAAGGCGTGTCAATTCTGTTTGTAAAGTATCCACAATTGCAGATCGCGAACCCTCAGTTCTGCTTTGGATGATGCACGAGCGATGAACTCAAATTGGTTTTCTCCCTTTTTGACCAACGAGGGAGGAACCGCGTACTCGATGTATTCTTCAGTAAACGGCTCTCCTTTGTTTGCTGCCCCATACTTGACTTCTTCTTTGGCCTGCCAGTCCGTCAAGGCTTGCCCATTCATGGCCACGGAAAGGCTCGCTCCCAGGTCTCCCATGGCCGTCCCCGCCGAATCGTCCATCATCAGATGAAGCTTGATCTCCGGGACAATCCCACGGTCTTTACCCCACATGACATCGTCATCCACAACCAGCGAGATATCTTTTGTCTCGCGGGCGGAGAGCTTCAGCGGTTGCCGGTGGTGCAAGATCGGCAACTTGCGATATCTCTTTTCCGCTCCGGGCAGGAAGCCGTCGATCATGTCCGTTCGAAGCGTGTTGACAAAATACACTTTGTCCTTCTTGGCCAGCGTCGCCGGGTCGCCCATCTCACTCCAAATCGGGTGAGTGGGTCTGAAGAAGTAAAAGATGTTGTACGTATAGATCCCGTCGGCACCACTGCTCCAAGCCCGCAATGCCCGAGCCCGGAATGCCTCGGCAGTGTAGCGTTTCCAGCTTCTCTTGTATCCCTTTTCCATCTCCCGTGCTTCTGACAGGTTGGCGTAAACCGGCACATTGTACTTGTGCCCCAAGGCCACGCTGTCGGACCAGGGTGCCAGGCGAAAGTAGCCGGAGGTCATCAGCAAATCAGCCAGATCTTCCTGCAGCCATCGTTCGATATCCAAACCAATGTCACGACAAAAGCCAACCGAATCCGGCACCCGCACGGAAAGCAGAAACGGCTTGCCGCGTTTGAGACCTTCTCGATCCAGCATCTCCCGAACACGGAGAATCAGACTGGTCATCTGGTCGTGTTCTTCCTGCCCGACCATACCCTCTCGGGCATGCCTCTTGAAGAAAATCGCGTGGCGAAAGAAGTCCAACTCGATTCCGTCAACATCGTAGTTCTCACAAACCTCCTCGATCATCCGGAACATGTAATCGCGGACTTCCGCTACGCCATAATCAACCGCACAAGCTGCTCGCGAGCCATAGGGACGGCCTGGCAATCGTTCTCCGATTTCACCCAGCAGATACTCGGCATGCTTGCGTTTGACGTCCGATAGTAGATGAGGGTAAATCAAGTTGCCATTCCCATCTGTGGCACCGTCATGAATGTCGTTCATGCGAAAGGAACAGAAGAACTCGATGTCATGGCGACGACAGAAACCGCCGACAATTTCCAGCGGGTCGGTCCCCATGTCGATGAGGTCTTGAACGCAACTGTTCTTCAGCGACGGATGGGCGTCCTTCGAAGTGAGCGTGGTGGCGATCTTACTGCGATGGATCACTGTGCCGAAACACCAGTGAGTACAGTAGAAGATCGAGTCAACCTGCGAATTCTCCAGTCCGCTCATGTAGACATTCAATAGGCCTTGTTCGAAGGGCTCTTTCTTGGGCGAGAATGTCGCGTCGTTGCCATCGACGTTCTGGATAATCCGTCGCTTGCGGTGCGCCGCCTTCTTGCGCATCGTTTTGAGTCGCTCTGCTGTTAGAGGCGCCTTCTCAGGAATGATCTGGCCGCCAAGATCTGCCGTCGTTAAGAACCAAACAACCAGTAGAATGGAAACACATATCGCCTTGCTCGAACCAAAACAACATCTCTTGGGACTGTCAGAGCGGTTCTTCATAGTCTTTCTCCCTAGACGGTCTGTGTTGCTAGACGTTACCTCGGCAAAAGCTTACATCGAGCTGACGGTATCCACAAGAATCCACCGGCATCGCGCGAATCGAGTTGCCCAGCCGGGCTGTGGTGCGGCTTGGGGTTTCTTGCCACGGGAGGGCCGCAGACCATCGTGAGCCGCTGGGCACGGTCACGGTCGCTCGATGCCAAGCTTCTTCATGCGGTAGCGTAATGTGCTAGGGTTCACGTCCAGACGTTCAGCGGCGGCTCCCGGGCCTTTGATGCGCCAATGACACTCCTGGAGGACGCTGAGAATGTGACTCCGCATGACGGTGTCGACACTCGCGAGCTTTGCGGCCGGGACGCTGGTGCGCTCGTGGACGACATCCAGAAGCGGTTCCACAATCAGGGTCGAATCTGGCGAGAGGATCATGGCGCGCTCGACAACGTTTTCCAGTTCCCGGATGTTGCCCGGCCAAGCGTATTCAGTAAGGCGGACCATCGTCGCTTGAGAAATCTTGTCGATCCTCTTTCCCAGCTTGGCCTGCTTCTTGGAAACAAAGTGCCAGGCCAACAGCGGAATATCCTCCCGTCTCGCGCGAAGCGACGGAACCTCAACCGGAAAGACGGCCAGACGAAAGTAGAGATCGGGCCGAAATCCTCCTCGCTGCATCGCCGCGTGAAGGTCACGATTCGTGGCGGCAATCACCCGCACGTCCACGCCCCGCGTCTTGCTCGATCCAACTCGCTCGAATTCTCCCTCTTGGAGAACTCGCAACAGCTTCGCCTGTACCTCTGGATCAAAATCGCCTATTTCATCCAGTAAGATCGTGCCGCCGTCGGCCAGTTCAAAGCGGCCGATTTCCTGCGTCGATGCACCCGTATATGCCCCCTTCTCATGTCCGAACAGCGCGCCGTCGACCAGGGAACGCGGCAGCGCTGCGCAGTTAACCTTGATCAGCGGACGATCTTTCCGGTCGCTGCGCTGGTGAATCGCTCGTGCCACGAGTTCCTTGCCGGTGCCGGTCTCTCCCAAAATCAACACGTTGGCGTCGGTCGTCGCCACCCGATCAATCTTTTCAAGCAAAAGCATCAACACATCACACTTGCCAACAAACTCGTCGAAGCCGTAGGCGCTGCGAACTTCGTCTTGGAGATAGACGTTCTCCGCGCAGAGTCGATCTCGCAGACGCTCGACTTCCTCCAGGGCGCTGCGCAGCTCCAAGGCCGCTTTGTCGCGGGCGGACATATCTCGAATGCTGGCCACAAACAGCAAGCCACGGGTAGTTTCGAGGGGGCTGATGCTGATGTCCACCGGCACTTCGCGGCCGTCTTTACAGAGGGCCATCAGGTTCAGGTTGCCTCCCATTGGTCGAATCACGGGCCTCGCGAGATAGGCTTTCAAATGTCCTGCGTGCCGGTCCCGAAATCGCTCGGGTATGATCAATTCGACTGGAAGGCCGATCAATTCGTCTGGCCCGTAACCCAGCAGTATCGCCGCTTGGCCGTTGGCAAGAGCTATCTTGCCATCCTCGCCCATCACGATCACGGGGTCGGCCATGACTTCCAGCATTTCGCAAATCTGTTTGTCGTCCATCAGACTCATCCCGAGCTGCTCCCACCTCGCAGGCTAGTGTTGCGTCCATCTCGATTGGCCCTCGTTCCCAGGCTCCGGCCTGGGAACGCACTGTCTTGCCGGCTCTGCCGGCTCTTGCGAGGCAGAGCCTCGCGTCCGGTGGGTGACGAGGCGGAGCCCCGTAACCAGCGCGTTTTCTGGGACTTGCCCACAGGGAAAAAACCGCACGTGGACTCGGCGCACGCGGTCGCATTATATGCCCGCACAAGGGGCAACAGTTGACCCAAAGGACAAGATTTGCTGAAAAAGACAGATTACTGCCCCTTGCCCCGGCCCTGACGAACAAACAACGAAAAGCTGTAAGTCGATTCTCAGCCGCTCATTAAGGCGCATACGTTGACGCCAGCAAACGCTTGGCATGACAAATGCCTTACAGAGCCGGCATGAATGTGCGAATCATCAGGAGGATCGACGGCGAGCAGACCATCCTGCGAATTGCCGGACGACTGCAGTCCGTTGACTTATCGATACTGGCGGAGGAGATCCGCACGGTCGCCGGGCCGCTGTTGCTGGATTTGTCGGAGCTCGTTTCGGCCGATAAGGCCGGAATTGAAAAACTTTGTGAGTTGGCGGGCGGGCGAGCCGAGTTGCGCGGCGCCTCGGGCTACGTGCAGATGCTGCTGGATGATCAGGAATCAACAGGATGATCGATATTGTGCGCGAAGAGTTAGTGATTGATACGGAAAGCGGTCGCGCCGGCGAACCAGGCGATGAAGCCCCGTTTCGTATCGTGCACAGCCAGATCGGCAAGGCAAATCGTTACCCACTGATACAGAAGTGAATATCACACCATGTCGAACACCATGCGAAAACGTCTTGCCAATCTGCGTCGCCAGAAGCAGCGTCGTCTGCGAAATCTAAGGGGACGTAAACGACTAGGCATGGAGGCGCTGGAGCCGCGCCTGCTGCTGGCGGTGCTGACGGACGCCGATCCAACTGACGATTTTGTTTTCAATTTGCCGAGCGGGGCGGATCAAATTGTCGTGAGGAAGGATGGGGCGGCGCCGGGGGCTTTTGTCATCGACAACCTCAACAACGCTGGGGCCACCGGGGGCAGCTTTGACGACAAGCAGTTCAGCCTCCTGCCAGGCACAACAAGTGTCACGATCGATCTTGGCGACCAGGCGGACACGGTCACCTTCCACGACCTTGACACCTTTAACGCTCTCAACGCGAATGCCACGTTGACCGTCAACGGCGGCACGGGCAACGACACCTTTGTGTTCGACGACCGTTGGGGCAATGTGTCGATCGGCGAACTTGCCAACGGCGGAACCAATGACACGCTCGACTTCAGCCTGTTCGGCGGAGGCGCCCTTACGATCGCGCCCCAAGTCAACGGCGACGTGAGGATCACCGCCGCCGGCGGCAATGAGTTGACGATTCAGGATCCCAGCGCCGACAATTTTGAAGCCCTCGAGGGCGCGAACATTGATCTCACCGGCAGCGCCGCGCAGGTGAAGAAACAACTGATCGAGGGTGCGGGGCAAGTTGTCGACTTTGTTCGCAACGCGGCCGACGTCGGCGCGCTAGCCACGGACTTGCCCGTCATTGGCGGGACCGCGGAAGTGACGGTCGGCAAGGCGCTGGACTTCGCCGACGCGGTGGATCAAGTCCGTTTCGAGATCAATGAGTTCTTCGAGGCGATCCCAACGCCATTCACGACGGATTCCCTCAAGGCGTACCTCGACAGCACATTCGGCGCCGTAGCCACTCTCGATCATCTCGGTGCGGCGATTCTGTCCCCCAATGACATCGAAGCGGCAACGATTCAGGCCGGCGACAAGTTTGGTTTCGAACTCAGCATCGATGGCACGACGGCCAGAGTGATCGTGGATGTCGACAAGAACATCGCGGACGACCCGATCGTCAACGGGGCGGAAATCACGGTCGGCATGACGGGTGGGCCGATTACTGCCGCGGGCTTGAGACAGGCGATCGGCAGGGGCCTGAGCAATCTCAAAGAGACATCCGGCAAAGTCGCCGCGGCGCTGCGTGATGATCGGATTGCATTTCAGGTGCTTGACACGGCAATCAGAGACTTCTCTGTCGAGGGGCTGCTTGCCAGCATCGGCAAGCTGGGCTTCCTCGACAGAGCGCTCGTCGCCGAACCCAGGATTATCCTTGACAGAGTCGATGAAATCCTCCGCGATCTGGGCGACCTGACCTTCTCCATTCCCAGCGTTGATGTCGGCGTTCAATTCGATGGCGGCGTTCCCAGAGTGGAGTTCGGTGTCGATTACCGAGCGGAACGTGAGAGCGACTTCTTTTACAACCTCGGCGAAGAAGCTCAGGGCTTGGGCCTCGGTTTCGACTTGAACGCCCAAGTCAAGGCGGAGGCGAACCTGGTGTTCGACTTCCAGTTGGGAGTCAACTTGGCGGCGGTTCCAGCGAATATCGATTTCCGTCTGGATGTGGAGCAGATGAGCGCCGGCGTCAAAGTCACCGCAGGTGCCGCCACCAATGTGGGACTCGATATCGGTTTCCTGGGCGCCTCCGCCAGCGGCACGGTCGCGTTGGATGCCGGAGTTTCCATCGACACGACCAGCTTGAAAGACATCGCTGACCCCAGCGCAGTGGCGCTCGGCATTGCCGATCTCAATTTGAGGGACTCGACGGGCGCGGCGGGCACGATTCCGTCGTTTGACGTCAACCTGACCGCAACCGCGCAAGCAGCACTAGGGGGCGCGCCACTCGTTGCCGGAATGGGCACCCTCACCGCCTCGGGTAACCCGTTCAATGGCAACTCAATCTCACTGACAACGGGCGGCAGTTTCACGACGGACTTTCCGAGTTTCAACAACCTGACAGCCGCCGGCGTGATCTCGGCCGTGGGGCAGATCAACGGCTGGCTGGATAGCGTTCGCGAAAGTGAACTGATCACCTCCATCGACGTCCCATTCCTCGAAGGCGGATTGGAGCGAGTGCTGGACTTTGCGGAAATTGTTTCTGATGCGCTGCTGTTTGACGACGGCGGAGACGACAAGAAAGACGGCCCGAACAAGCTTGTCACCGACCTCAACCGCGCCATCCAGGATGCTGGGCTGGGCGATCTGGTGCGTGCCGAAGGCAACGGCAATGCAATCAACCTGATCGGTTCTTCCTCGGTCACAGAATTCTCGATCGCACAAAGCCCGGGCGACGCGATCGATCTGATCGACCCGAAGGACCAGACCGCGGCGGACGCCGGCGGCTTCATTCAGTTGGGATTCTCCGCCGCCAGTTCCGGCGCCGTGGGCACTGGCGCCGCGGCCTTCCAGAGGCTGTCGGGCGGAACGCTGCCGCTGGACAATGTTGGCGGCGTCCTCATGCAGAACGCTGTGATTCGGTTCACGATCAACGAGGGCGCCAAACAAACGGTTGCCGACGTCGAGCTGCTGAAGACTTTGACGGAAGACAACGTGGGGTTGGGCGACGATGTTGCCAAGCTGTTGGATGTCAACAACGCGACGACGTTTTCCACGGCGCAGGAGCTCTCCACCCGCCTCTCGCAGATCATAACGGGCGGTGTCGTCAACTTTGATGTCGCGAAGAAGCAGTTGACCTACACGATCGACCTCTCCGGCGACCTCTTTGATGTGGAGTTGCCCACAGACTTTGAGCTCGACCTGTCGCCCATCGGCAACGTTAGCAGCGACACGCGGCTGCTGGTCAAGTCCACCGGCGGCATCGCCTTGACGCTGGGATTCGATCTGAGTTCGATGCCCACCGGAGGCTCCTCCTCCACACTTACCAGCACCACCAGCATCGGCACCGGATTGTTGAACGACGTCAAAGTCGACATCAAGACGGAGCCAGCGGCGGTGGCTGACGCCCCCCCGCGGACGGTTGTCGGCGTCCTTGATGACGCTGCCAAGTTCACCATCGTGATAACGGGCGGCGGTAACGCGGGCACGTATGACGTCACGGTTCCCGCGGCCAGTACGAACGACAATACGACGATCGACAATCTACTGGTGGACATCGACAACGCGTTGGAGACCGCGACGAGAACCGCGCCGGCCCCGGCCGCCGAGGTGAATCTTAGTTCGGAGATAAAAGCTGGAAACGACGGCAATCGGCTGAGACTGGTGGTCGTCAATTCGGCGATCACAAAAATGACGGTCAGCACGACGTCGGCGGATCCTGCTTTCCGCGGCCTTGGCATTCAGAAGTCAAGCGAAGCCGTGCTTGACGAGGATCTCAACAAACTAGTTGTTGAAGCTGGCAAGAACGTCCCGACGCTCGTGGGGCAGTTGACTTCCAACGCCAGTTTCAATGTGAGTCTTCCGGGCGCCATTCGGCCCTTCCCCATTACTATCGCGTCGTCGGGCACGGTGGCCATTCCGGCCAACGACACCTCGGGAAACCGGAACATCCTGGACTTGATCAGCGATGTCCAGAGCGCGATCGACTCTCCTCGCGTGCTTGGAACGGCGACGGGCAACGGATCGGCGACGATGCTGGTTCATGCTGGGCGAGACTTCATCGCGGGCGATCAAGTTCGGGTCGGTGATAAGATCTTCAACGAAACGGATGGCTCCGAGGCGGACGTTGCCAGTTTCGGCAACGGCCAGTTGACCACGACCACGTTGACGGGCGGAATTGACAACACCTGGCAGTCGGGCGACCAGTACGTCATCGAACCCGCCGGTTTGTCGGGCGCCCCGATTAAAGTGTCGTCGGAAGGAAAGAACCTGATGTTCACCCTTACTGACGGAAGCGCGAGTTTCGCAATCACGCCTGTCGAGAATGGGACGGAACTGGGCCTCACGGGCGCTCTCAACTCCGACGAGGCGGACATCACGATTAAGTTGAGCGACCTCTCAACGAACAGAGTAAGCCTCGACGGGGCCAACAACATCGGCGACGTCGTGGAGAAGATTGTGCTTGCGACTGGCGGCACGGGCTCGATCGCTGGCAACGACTTGGCGCCTGGCAAGTTGGATGTGAGCTTTACGGTCGACGAACCCTCGACGCCCGTCAACGAAAAGAACGCCGGGCTGCTGCTGATCGACCTGACACGGCCCAACACCACGTCTCTCAGTGACATCCGGGTCGACACCAACGCCAACGGCGTGACGACGATCAGCCGCACCGTGGGCGACTTCAGCGCGATCAACATTGCCGCTTACCAAGCGGCGGTGACCAACGGCGAAGCGATGTTGCTGATCAAGGACAGCGCAGGCTTCAACGCCGGGTTCTATGAGATCAAGAAAATCAGCAACACGTCTGTTGAGCTGAAGGGCGACGCCGGAACTGTGGGCTCCACAGGCGGAGCGGGGATCGCCCATATTGCGTCTGGCAGCACCAGCGAGTTCAAAGTCAACATGGTCAACGGGTCCGTTGCGGCCGTGCAGTTGGGCATTGTCTCCACAGACGTCAACCCGATCGATCCGGACGACAAGGCGGATGGTCGCATCGATGGAGCGGTGATTGCTGGCCCCACGCTGCTGGATCGAATCTTCATCAAGGGCAATCCGGATCTCAGCAACGTGATCCACGCCGGCTTGGAATTGTCGGCGGGAGTCCTGTTGGCTGACGTGAAAGTCACGGCGAAAACTGGCGCCGGCGTGACCACTGAGACCACGATCGCGATCGGGCCCGGCGGTTCTGACTTCCGCAAGCTCGATCCGCAGAAAGTCGCGGCTGGCGACTTCAAGATCACCATCAAGAGCGTAGGCGGATTGACCGCCGGCGATTACACGATCAAGAGCGTCACCGACGAGACGACGATCGTGCTGATGGGCGACGCCGGGCGTGTCGGGCAGCAGGGCGGCGCGGGAATCCTTCAGACGGGCGTCAACCTGGACGCGGCGTTTGGGTTTGTCGGCATCAATCTTTCGGGCAACGCGGGCGTCGGCGCCGATCTGTCGTTCGGTTTCAACACCGGCGCGGGCTCGCCTGGCGCCGACCAGATCATCACGCTCAACGAATTGGTCGACGGCATTAAAGGCGGCCTGCAAGGGATCCTGGGCGACGACGGTCTGTTGGCGCCGCCCAATCTGACTGCCGACGCCCCCGCGGGCGCCGGCCCCAACTTTGGCGGCTTCAATCTCGACGTCAGCATCTCCGCCGGGTCCACCGACTTCACCTCCGTGGCCGGTGCGCTGCTGGGCGTCGATCCAACAGTCGGATTCAACATCGTCTCGCTCGGCGATCCGTTCATCGAGTCGCGCTTCCGTCAGGCGAATTACACGGTCCCCGCAACCCCCAATACATTCGTCGTGGACGGCAACTTTACCAGCAAGCTGATCGACGGGGCGGCCGATCCGGCTGACAAAGAGCAGATTGTATTGCGGTTCACCAAGGACACCCGAAATGTCTCCGGCACCGCCGACGGGGGCAACAGCTCCAGCACGCGGCTGCACGACCCAGATGCCAAGTTCGTTACGAAGGGCGTCCAGGTCGGAGACCTGATCCAAAACACACTGACGGACCAAGTCGTGGAGGTGCTGGAGCGGATCAGCGAGACCGAACTGCGTACTTCCAGCCTGATGACGACAACTTGGTTCGGCGCGACCTATCGGACCGGCTTCGACGGGGTCTCTGGCACAAGCACCGGCCCCAATAGCTCCGCCACCCGTTTGCAGGATGAAACGGCGAAATTCCAAACCGAGGGCGTCAAGGTGGGCGATCTGATTCGCCATGCCGGCTTGAATCAAGTCGTGCAAGTGACAAATGTCGTCAGCGAAACCGAGCTGGATACAGCCACGCTTGGCGCCGCCAATTCGTGGAAGGGCGCCAAGTACGACATGCGGTTCGATGTGAAAGTGACCGCCGCGGTTCACGATGCCGGCACCGACAAGACGACGGTCACTGTGGAGCCTCCGGCTGGATTCACGCTGCCCACGCTTGCGCAGTTGCGGTCTCAGCACGACGTATTCCTGCTGCCCGCGGTCCATGTCGACACCTCGGCTCTGGACAACATGCGGCTGCCGGACTTCACCGACATCAGCTTCCAAGACATCGTCAAGGCGCTGCGATTGGCATCGGACTTCCTTGGGCAGTTCGAGTCGTTTGACTTTCTCAACGAGGACATTCCGCTCATCGACCAGAGCGTCAATGACTTGTTAGGGTTTGCCGAGGAATTTGGGACGGCCATCGACGAGGCGGAAAGCAATGAGTCCGGGACGCTGCAGTTCCTGGAAGACAAGATCAACGAGGCGATGGGAATCGACGTCTCGAACTTCGACGCCATCTACGGATTCCTCGGCCAAGAACGTCCGGCCTCGGCCGACGACGTGCTGGATCTGTCCTACGACACGACGATGGACGTGGACGGCGATGGCCAGAACGACGGGGTCCTGCGGCTCGACTTTGCCCTCGGCGCGACCTTCAACGAAGGCCTGGATGTGATGATACCGGGCATCGGGTTTGCCCAGGACGTGCTCGACAAGCTGGGACTGACTGGCACACTTGACCTTGCCGGCTCCGCAAACCTCGTTGCCGAAGGCGCCGTGCTGCTGCAGATATCCGTGGGCATCGACATCAAGGACTTTGATTTCGACAACCCGGGCGATCACATGTTCCTGTTCGACAACACAGGGATCGACGCCAAACTGGAAGTCGGCGGCGAGGACATCGCCTTCCGTGTGGGCTTGGGCCCGTTTGCCTTGGGGATCGCCAGCACGGAAGACGAGCAGTCGGAGATCAAAATCACGGCTGTTGCGGATGCTGGATTCAATACAAATATCTTTACGGACGGTGTGACGACCTTCGCCACCGTTTTTGACAACGACCAGTTCGACGGTGGCACGTTCCAGGGCAGCCTCAGTGGCGACATATTCGGCGTGCTGCCGGTGTTCTTCCCCACCGACACAACGTCGGCGGGAGCGATTCGCATCGGTGGCTCCGATATCAATGGAGCGTTCACGGACACCGGCGACTTGGCCAACTTTGTCACCAGTGGTTTCAATTTTTACATCCGGTCGAAGGCGACAGATACGCTGACCCACAACGCCGTCGTCATAGATGTCTTCGATCCAGTCGATGCCATTTCCAATTTCGACTTTTCCAAGCTCGACATCTTCAGCAAGATCTTTCTGGCGATCGACGGGCTCGACGTGGTGCTCGGCGGCGTCCAGGGTGTTCTCGACAGCGACATCAGCGGCGTATCGATGCCGCTGATCGGTGACGAGTTGTCCAAGGGTGCGGGCTTTATCGGGGATCTCCGCGAGGACTTGATCGCCCCACTGCGAGACGGTGTGGAGAAGGCCAAGGATCTGGCGCTCGACTTTAACGACGATGACAAGAACATCATCTCGCAACTGTTGTTCGACGTGCTGGGTCCCACGGGCGCCGATTTGTTGCAGTTGCGTCCCGGCGCCGCGGCAGGCAGCACGAATGTCGGCGCCTTTATCGATGTCACCGCGGACACGTTGCAGAACTACTTGTTCCCGGCACCGGGCGATCCTGCCACCGACATCCAAGACGTGTTCATGGAGTGGGACTTGGCGTTGGGCAGCGATTTGGTGAACCAGGACTTCGGAATCGGCTTCGACCTGGGGATTCCCGGGGTGGGCCTCGAGACCGAGGGAGACATCAACCTGGACATCTCGTGGCAGTTCAATCTGGGCTTCGGGCTTAGCTTCAAGGACGGTTTCTACCTCAAGATCGGCGACGCGAACCTGCCGCTTGAGAGCCAGATTCCCGAGCTGATTTTCGACGTGGGGTTGTCGGCCCCGGATGTGACGGTAACTGGAACGTTGGCGTTCCTGGAGTTGAAAGCCAGTAGCCAGCCGGTAACGGTCGTGAAGGCCGATGGCAGCACGGAAGACCTGACGACC
>JADHUC010000263.1 GCA_016784735.1 Pirellulaceae bacterium
AGCGAGGGTTGGGCCTGTTGTTCGGACAGCATTTGTTTAACCGCAAGCCGGAGGCGTGCGCGCCGGGATCCGACCTTGCTCGCGCACGCCTCCGGCTTGCGGTTAAACGACGCGGCTGTAGGTCGCAGCTAAACCAGAAGAAAGGTGGCACCGTGGATCTCGGACTGGTGGGCAAAGGGGCAATCGTCACGGGCGGCAGCCTTGGCATTGGGCGTGCCATTGCTTTGGAACTCGCCCGCGAAGGGGCCAACGTCGCTATCAACTATCGCCGACACGATGCCGAAGCCAAGGCTGTAGTGGCCGAGATCGAAAGCATGGGCCGCAAAGGCCTCGCCGTGAAAGCCGATGTTTCCAGCTATGCCGACGCCGAAAAGACGGTGTCGCAAGTGGCCGAAGCTCTCGGCGGGCTACATATGTTGGTCTGCAACGCCGGGGTCACTTGGGACGGCGTGATCTGGAAAATGACCGAACAGCAGTGGGACCAGGTAATCTCGGTCAACCTGAAAGGCTATTTCAATTACAACAAAGCCGCGGCTTTGGTTTTCAAAGAGCAGAAGTACGGCAAGATCGTCAACATCTCGTCCATCAACGGCTTGCGAGGAAAGTTCGCCCAGGCCAACTACGCCGCATCCAAAGGCGGAGAGATCGCACTCTCGAAGACGCTGGCCAGGGAACTGGGCAGGTTTAACGTGAACGTCAACGTCATCGCCCCAGGCATGGTGCTGACCGAGATGATGAAGAAGATTCCCATGGAATTCCAGGCCAAGGCCCTGAACGAAACCGTGGTGGGACGTTTCGCCACGCCCGAAGATGTGGCTCACATGGTGGCGTTCCTTTGCTCCGACCTGTCCCGGCATATCACCGGCGAGGTGATCAAGATTGACGGTGGGCAATACATGTAGGAAATGACCAATGACCAAGCACCAATGACCAATATGTGAGTGGCGGATGCGTCCTGGGAGGAACGATAGAACGGGGACGACGCGGCGAGTTCACAATTAGCGAGTTGTCCCAGATTTCGTAGTTCAAGTTTCGACATTCTCTGCCTGTTGGTCATTGGTGCTTGGTCATTGGTCATTCACCGGAGGTGGATTTCATGGCACGAGTCGGCGTCATCGGGATTGGACACGGTAGATTCGGCCGGCGCAGCGACGCGACGGTTCAAGAGCTGGCCTTTGAGGCATTCCGCATAGCCATGGCGGACGCGGGCATTTCGCGCGACGAGTTGGATGCCTCGGTCGTCGCGGCCGTTCCCGAGTACCACAAACAGCGCTCGGTGGCTGGAGTGGTTCAGGAGTACTTGAATCTCAACCCCAAACCCACTTGGCTGACCGAAGTGGCTTGCGCATCGGGCAGCGCGGCCATCCGCACCGCGTACATGGCCATCAAATCCGGATTGCACGACGTGGTAGCCGTGATTGGCTGCCAAAAGATGACCGAGTTGGAAACAGCCGAGATTCTGGCGCTCATGGGGCGCGTGGGCGATGTGCAATGGGAATCGGTCTTTGGCACGACGTTCCCCGGCTACTATGCCATGTTCGCCAACCGGCACATGCACATATACGGCACCACTCACGAGCATCTCCTGCAGGTGGCCGTCAAGAATCACCACTACGGCGCCATGAACCCCAACGCGCTATTTCAGAAAGAGATCACGCTGGAAAAGGCTCTCGCTTCCGACCCCGTGGCATCGCCGTTCTGCGTCTACGACTGCTGCGCCAACGCCGATGGGGCGGCCTGCCTGATCCTGGCTTCTGAGGAGAGGGCCAAGGCTCTGTGCGACCAGCCGGTTTGGCTGGACGGAGCGGGCTGTGCCACGGCCAGCATGTCCGTGCTTAAACGCCCCGACCTGACCGGCCTGTCGTCGGCACAGGAAGCTGCCCAGCAGGCATACGAGCAAGCCGGGGTAACGCCGCGGGACATCAAAGTGGCCGAGGTCCACGACTGCTTTACGATCGCCGAGATCATGGCTTACGAAGATCTGGGCTTTTGCGAGAAAGGCCACGGTGGGCCTTTCATCGAAGAAAAGCGATCCTACATCGGCGGCCAGACCGCGGTGAACGTGGATGGCGGTCTGAAAGCCAAGGGACATCCCATCGGCGCTACGGGCGTCTCGATGGCCTACGAAATCGTGTCCCAACTGCGCGGTCGTTGTGGGCAGCGTCAAGTGCCCGACGCGGATGTTGGCCTGACCCATAACGTAGGTGGCATCGGCCAGTACACCTTCGTGCACGTTTTCCGGAGGGAATAGCTTGTGTTTAGCTGGTTCGGAAAGGTCAGTTTCGTCCCGTACTCCAAGGTCCAGGACTTTGCCGTTCACTTGAAGGACGGACGGCTCATGGGTTCGGTCTGCCAGGACTGCGGCTTTCAGACGTTTCCGCCGCGGGCAGACTGTCCGCTGTGCATGTCCGAAAACTACGCATTCAAGGAGTACAGCGGCGAAGGAACACTGTACACCTACACGCGGATCGACGCCGCACCCACGGGGTTCGATAACGAGGTCCCCTACACCGTGGCCGTGGTGGAACTGGCCGAAGGCGGCCGGGCCCTAGCTTGGTTCGGCGACACCATCCGAGCTGACGAGATCCAAATCGGCATGCGGGTCCAGGTGGTCCCCCGCGTCTTCGAGGATACCGAGGACATCAGGGTCTACTACACAGTGGAAACGCCCGGCACCACCTGGGGCAAAGCCCCGTCGCCGCACTGCGGCTGAGGAGCAGCATCCTCGTTTAACCCGAAGCCGGAGGCGATGGCGTGCAGTGGGTTGGATCGTCCACACGTTGCGCTCGCCATCGCCTCCGGCTTCGGGTTAAACGACTTTGTTGCGGCCAAGCGACGCGAGGCCGCGCTAGGTCTTTTGCGATCTTCGCTCCTATTTATTCTTCCATTCCGGTTTGCGTTTCTCCATAAACGCCGCTAGGCCTTCATGGACATCCTCTGTCTGCATGAGATCCCCCAGGTAGAGTTCCTCGGCTCTCGATATCGCCTCGTCGACGTTCACATACAATGCTCGATCCACTGCGCGTTTGGCCAACTTCAGCACCGGAGCGCTCATTGACGTCAGCTTGGCGATGAACTCTTCCACCTTCTCGGCAAAACCTTCGGTCGGAAAGACGCGGTTGATCAAACCAATCCGCTCCGCCTCCTCGGCCCCGATGACCTCGCCGGTCAGCATCATCTCGAGCGCGCGGTTTCGACCGATCAAGTGGGGCAAGACAACTGCGGCGATGGGCGGGAAGACGCCCACCTTGATTTCCGGTTGGCCGAACGAGGCCTTTTCCGAGGCAATAACCATATCGCAGAATGTGGCCAGTTCACAGCCAGCCCCCAAAGCAGCCCCTTTGACGACCGCCAACGAGGGCAATTCCAGTGCGTCGAGCAGCCGAAATATTCGGTGAAAGACGTCAATCATCTCCGACACTCTGTCGGCCGTGTGATCCTTGATATCCACGCCGGCCGAGAAGAGTTTTCCCTCGTGGTCGATCACCAGCAGTTTGGCGTCGTCCCTCGATTCGAGCGACTCCAACGCCGAGTTGATCTCCTTCATCATGGCGACGTTCAGAATGTTCAAGGGCGGCCGATTCAGTGTAATGCGAGCCACTCCGTCCTGGACATCACAAGCAATGCTCTCATATTCAGAAGACATCTCCCACTCCCTTCGGCAATTGGAATCGTGGCAAGTTAAACTTCATCCGTCAGCCGCGCGCCACGGACATTCTAAGTCCCCGCACCTGAGGCACAAGAAGACCTCGCTACGAAGCTCGCTTTGCATCTCGAGCCGCTTTCTTCTTCTTGGTTACCAGGAACCTGGTTTCCCTGCATCCATACGTGGAGCACGCACCGTAGTACTGCCAACACTCGCGGTGGTGCGGAGTCCTGCAGCGACGGCAAATGGCCGCGTCCCCAGCGACCGGTTCGCCGCAAATTCGGCAAATCGCCTCGTCCAAGGAAAAGGCGGCTTCCTGCTTGACAAACGTGATTCCAGCCGCGCGGGTAAGTAAAGCCTGCTCATACAGTTGCAGCGCTAAGTCGGTGAATAGTCGCAGTTCTTCGTAGTCGTCGGTCCAGCGCCGCTTCTTCACCAAGAGATGACCGGCCACTAAAGACACGTAAATGTCGTTGGTTATCCCCGAAGCTCGCAGTTGCCGGATAGCAAGCCTAACGTGGGGGTCAAGGAGATTACGCACTTCATCGAAATCACTTCCGCTGATGATATATTGGGGATCGAAGTCAGCCGCGCCGATCTGAATGTCCTCCATTCCAAAGAACTTGCGTATCCTCGCAAAGACGCCTTCCGGATAGACTTCCAGGCGGAATTGTCTGTCCGGCCAGTGGAAGTGGATTTGTATGTAGACGGTGGCGTTCTTCCCACCAGTGGAATAGGTGTCCACCAGCACAGATGTGTCTGCATATCTAAATCGAACCGACGGATACTTGGAAATGCCACCTGGCGCAAGAATGCCGCCGTATCGCGTCGCCAATTGCTGCCACACATGGTCACGCCGTTTAGCTTGGGTCGATGCACAGAAGAGGGCGATGACGACGACAGAAATGAAGAAACAGATGAAGGCCGAAATACAAAGGGATGATCTTAGAACTTCCACCGGTGAATCCTCCCGTCTGGTAGCTACATCCTACCACGCGGACGAGGCTCTGTCCGGCGTGCCCGCTTGAATACCCTTACTTCTCGACGCATACTGCCGTTCCCCAACGAAATTGGTTGACACGGCGATGTGCTCTTGCGAGGATCTAGCCAACTAGTTGTCAGAGTCTCGTATCGAAGGAGTTTAGATTGTTGGCTCGACCATCATCGCAGGATGCGGCGGAACGGAAGTTGGGGATTCTGAAGATTCTCCTTGTGATAATTTCGGTGTGTCTCGCAACGGCCCGGCCAACGGCGGCCGAATCGGAAACGGCCGTCGTGGTTCTCGACACGACGGGCTTCTGGCGGATGCATCACACGCTTCGCCCGCCGGTGATTCAGACCCCCGAGGGCCCGGCGCCATTGGTGGCCAACCGTCGCTGGCTCAACCACGAAACGCCAGAGCCGCCGGAGGACTGGGCCAGTACGGGATTCGATGATGCCGGATGGGTCCGCGGACCGGCGGCGATGGCCATTGATTCAGCGTACGTAGCCCGCCTCTGTATGCGGGGCAAATTCCGGGTCACGAATCTGGCAGAAGTGCGTGACTTGCGTCTGACGCTGGTCTACCACGGCGGGGCAATTGTCTACGTCAACGGCCAGGAACTCGCCCGCGCCCACCTTCCCGACACGGGGTGTCCAGAAGACGACTCGGCCGAACCGTACCCGCGCGAAGCGTACGTCTCGCCGGACGACACGCTGCTGACCTTCCGAAACACGACCGCGGCGAAGCAGTCGGCCGAGATTCTCCGCCGGTACGATCTCCGCGATCGGAAGTTCGACAACTTGGCCATACCGACCGCAATGCTGCGGCAGGGCGTCAACGTGATTGGCATCGAGCTGATTCGTGCGCCGTACCACTACGTCGTCGAAGAGAAGAAGGGCTCTCAGGAGTACCTATCGCGACAATTCAAGTTCGACTACGACATGAGTTTCAATACCTGCGAGTTTCAGCGAGTGCAACTCGGTGCGAGCAGCGCGGATGGCCTCATTCCGAACGCTACACGCCCGGAGGGGCTGCAGGTCTGGAACTCGGACCTGATGGCATCGGATTTCGACCTGGACTTCGGGGCCCCCTGCGAGTCGCTGCAGCCGATCCACGTCGTAGGTGTGCGCAACGGGTGGTTCTCCGGTAAGGTTGTCGTCGGTTCGGACCGGGCGCTGACGGGCTTGAAGGCTGTGGCGAGCGACTTGGCGTGTGGCGATGTGACGATTCCCGCGGCAGAAGTCGAAGTCCGCTACGGCATGCCTTGGGGACGCGAGAACGGGGTTTGGGGCTCCATTTACGGCATCGAGGACAACAAGTATTGGCGCTACCCGCGGGAGCCTTCGCTGCTGGGCGGATTGACGGAGCAGCCGGCGGCGGAATATCCAGTCCGCAACAAGGAGCCCAGTCGATACGACCTGAAGCTTCCCAATCAACCGGAGCCGGTCCCCGGCGCCGTGGTGCCGGTATGGGTGACGATCCACGTGCCGAAGACCGCGTTGCCTGGTACGTACACCGGCCGGTTGAATGTCCGGGCTGACGACGAGCAGCCGGTGAACGTTCCAGTGGAAATCGAGGTCGTCGGCTGGACGCTGCCCGATACGCAGGACTACCGCACCTGGATCGAGCTGGTCCAGTCGCCGGATACGCTAGCGGTCGAGTACGACGTCTCGCTCTGGTCCGATCAGCATTGGGACCACATCGGTCACGCGATGGAACTGATTGGCCGCACCAGCAGTCGTAGCGTCTACGTGCCCCTGATCGCACAGAGCAACTACGGCAACGCCGAGTCGATGGTCCGCTGGATCGACAAAGGAGAAGGCAACTTCGAGTTCGACTTCTCGATCATGGAGCGGTACCTCGACACTGCCGAGAAACACATGGGCCGGCCAGAGCTGATCGTCTTTGTCGTTTGGGACGTCTACTTGATGCGGCGCGACGCGCACCGATCCGAATCGTCGCACGACCAGGAAGCCCGTACGCTACGTTTTCTGGAAGGGAACAACGCGAGAATCGGCGGCGGGCCGGCGGTCACCGTACTTGATCCGGTCGCACAGGAGGTCCGCAACGTCGAATTGCCACGCTTCGATGACCCTCGCAGCGCAGACTTGTGGCGGCCGTTGTTTGCTGAGTTGCGGAAGCGGTTGGAGAAACGTGGGCTACTCGGCGCGGCCGCGCTGGGCGACATGTCCGACGCCTGGCCGACCAAGCAGGAATCGCTTCTACTGAAGGACGTTTCGGGGGACATGGGCTGGGTCTCGTTTTCGCATATGGGCGTACCCAACCTCAAGCTGCACGATGTGGCGTCCGTCGTCTATCAGGGCCACCACGTGGCCAATCGTTGGCCCGACATGGAGCAGGACCTCACGAGCTACCACGGCTGGAAGCGGTTCGACTTGCGAGTTCAGTTTAACCGAATGAGCAGCCTCGACGAGTATTCCCCAACGCGATGGCGCAAGTTTGCCGAGGCCAATATCATTGGACAGCAGCGCGGCATCGGGCGGCTGGGTGGCGATTTCTGGCCCGCCGTGCGCGACCGTCGCGGTCGGCGGCGCGGCACGGTCACCGAGCGGTATCCCCACAGCCAGCGACGCAACCTGGACATCTATGTCAGCCTGTTGGCGCCGGGGCCGGGCGGCCCCGTAGCCACCACGCGGTTGGAGGTCTTCCGCGAGGGCGTGCAGGAATGCGAGGCACGCATCTGCCTGGAACAGGCCCTGACCGACGAGCAACTCGCGGCGCGACTGGGTCCGGATCTCGCCAGCCGATGCCAGGAATGCCTGGACGAACGCTACATGTGCTTGTTCAAAGGCATGAGCACGCTGCGAACTAGCGGCCCACACCACACGCACGCCGTAGCCTGGTGGTATTTTCCGCTCGTCGACGGCCATACGTGGTACATTGGTTCCGGATGGCAGGAACGCAGCAAGAAGCTCTATGACCTTGCCGCCGAGGTGACGAAGAGACTCCGAGACGGAAAAGGCAACCTTGAGTAGGAGATTTTGATGACAGGGACAAAGTGGAGAGTTTTCGCCGCCCTGGCCTTTCTGGCTGTGTGCGCGTCGACGGCCCTGGCGCTGATCAATCCGGACTTCACATTGAAGGATCTAACCGAACAGGCGGACGTGGTGCTGCTTGTCGAGTTCAAGACCGTCAATGACGAGGGCACGGCCGTTGCTGCCGTCAAGGAAGTTCTCAAGGGCGATTTCGACAAGCGAGAAGTGACCATCGAGATGCTGGCCATGCCCGAGGCGTTTCACGCCCAGGGCAAGGAGGCCATGAAGATCATCGAAGCCGGCCAGAAGCAGGCGGTTCTGTTCATTGGTTTCTTCGAGGCCGAAGGCATAGACGATTCCGGCGGTGACGATCAGGCCAAAGGATTCCTTCATTTGTCTGGCCAGTGGAATGCCCAGCACCAATGGTATGTGCTCGAGCGCTACGAAGACGTCTGGGACGTCACGCGCCACAGCAGTTATCTTCTGGGTACATTTGCCGGCAGCACCGACATGACACAACGGGCCGTCAAGGCATTCCGTGCCAATGAAGATTTGGATATGCCCGTGACGTGCGGGGTCGAGTGGGACAGGGAAATCTCTGTCGGCCGGTTGCAGGGCCAGTTCCGCGATGCCCGGGCTATCGACCTTGCCGGCACCAACGAAACAGGCAAGGCAGATCTTTTCCTGGCCAGTGACAGCGGTGACAGGATCTTCCGTTTCAACGATGACGTCTTCGAGGACGTGACGGCCGATCTTGGACTCTCGACCAAATCCAAGGCTTCGGCCTGGGCCGATTTCAACGGCGACGGGAAACTGGACTTGGCCAGTTGGGACGGCAACGCGTTGACCATCTGTTTCCAAACCGCTGATGGTACGTTCGAGAGCAAAGCCTGCGAGACCGGGGGGGCGATGACGGACGGTTGCCGGTCGCTGACGACTTTGGGCGTCGGGCCGCAGGGTCGCCCCGCGTTGTTAGCCAGTACTAGGGGCGGGCCGGTGCTGATGGTCGTCAATCCCGATGGCAACGTCGAGGGCAAACCACTGGTGGCGGATTCTCCGGCCGAGGACCTCGGCGAAGCTGGCCGTTGTGTGGCTGCTGATTTGGACAACGATGGCCTGACCGATGTCCTGCAACTGTTCGCCAAAGGTAGCCTGCTTTACCGGGGAGAGGCTTCCGGCGAGTTTGGCGCTCCAACGGAAACGCACATCTTTGGTGGCAAAGGTCGCCGAGCTGTCTGCCTGGGCGACTACGACGCCGACGGGCTGCTGGACGTATTTATCAGTTCCGAGGAAAAGAACCGTCTGTGGCACAACTTCGGCGGCGGGAACTTCGTTGACATGCTAAACGTCTCGGGCGAGATCAGCTACCACGCTCAAGGCGGAGGGTGCAGCGTCAACACCGGCGATTTCAATAACGATGGGCGGCAGGACATCTTCATGGCCTTTGGCACGCAGATGGTTCCGCAGTTGTACTTCAACCGAGGCTTCCGGAGCTTCGGGGAAGCCTACGAGGTGAACCTGTCTCACGGCGACGGCAAGGATCGCCTGCCGCAAGTTGGCGAGGGGCAGCAGACCGGATGCCTTGGCGACTTCAACGGTGACGGGGCGCTGGACATGCTCCTGGTGCTGACGAACGGCGAATGCTGGCTCTTTCCCCGGAAGGTCGAGGAGGACGTCGCACTGACAGTCGTGGCAGGTGTGTCGACCGGCGGACACGCCGGGCCGGTGACCGTTATGGGTTGGCGTGACGAACGGCCGCTGGGAGCGTTCGCCGTCCGCCCGGGCGATCCAGGGGCTTTTTTCGGAATGACGGAGCCCGGTCCAATTACCCTCCGATGGCGGCTGCCCGGCGGCCAGCTACAGGAAGACGAAATGATTGCCGAAGACGGGCCGGTGCGCGTCATGCTGGACGCCAAGTAGAGACCGTACAGGGATACTACCGGACAGACGTATTGACACTGGGTAACGCATTGGCCGTCTGGTGTACGATGGCCTTCCGAGGCCGTCGGAGTAGGGGAGTCAACTCGCGACGGCCTTGGAAGGCCATCGTACAAGTTGTTTCACCATTTGGCTGAAGTGTTGCGCCTATTTGGGTTTTTCCGTATTCATGTTCACCGCGTCGAGTGAGTTGCTGGGGGTCGTACCGGTTCTTGTGGGCCCACTGCAGGCGCTGTTGGTCATCCTGCCCGGCATCCTGGTTGCTCTGGCTGGCCTGATTTTCACGCTATTCAAACCATCGACTGTCAAGCGGCTTTTGCTGCTGCTGTGGTCGCAGAAGTTGGTTGTGTTCTCGGTCTTGGTGTTGGTCCTTGCGGCTGGCTGGGGACTCACGGCGCTCAAGCCGCTGATCCTTCCCGCTGCTGCAGTCGATGTTGACGCTGCCACCGAAGGCACGTGGCCCTTGTGGCGAGGCGGCCCCGAACGCCGCGGTGCCGTGCTGGACGCCGAGGACCCGGCACATGGAAAGGTCGTGTGGTCATTCGCCCACAACGGCATCAAGGACTTCTACTGCTCGCCAGCGGTTGTCGGTAACCGTGTGTACGCCACCAGTGCTCGCTGGGAACTGTTCAAGAAAGATGGCGCCATCTACAGCCTGGATGCCGACACAGGGAAACTCGTTTGGATGTTCGACTCGGATGGCTACCGGGCAACGTTCTCTTCCCCGGCCCTTTATCACGACAAGGCGACGGACAAAAGGTACCTGGTCGTCGGCGAAGGTCTGCACCTGACTGACGACGCCAGGGTCTTCTGCTTGGACGTTAACGCCAGCGAGCGGAAACACGAAGGCGTTGTTCTCTGGTCCTACCGCACGAAGAGCCACGTCGAGTCGTCGCCCTGTATCGCCGACGGCAAGGTGTTCATTGGGGCGGGGGGCGACGGACTATACTGCTTCGACCTGGATCAGAAGGACAAAGTGGCCCAGCCTTTGTGGCACCTGCCGGGCGACAAGTATGCGGACTGCGAAACGTCGCCCGTCTATGACAAAGTCGAGGGGGACGAAACGGGCAGAGTCTATTTCGGACTGGGAATCGGCGGGCAGGCCGTTGTCTGTGTCGAAGCCGAGACGGGCAAAGAACTATGGCGCGCCGACACGCCCTATCCAGTATTCGGCAGCCCGTCGATTTCCGGCGGCAAACTCTACTTCGGCATGGGCCATGGCGATTTCGTCAACACGGCCGAGCAGGTGGCGGCAAACCTCCGGACCAAGCTGAAAGAGGAAGGCAGGAGCGACGCGGAGATCGCCACAGAAGTGGGACGAATACGGCCCGTCGGCGAGGTGTGGTGCCTTGACCTGACCAGCCATGAGGTCGACTGGAAATTCCCCGTCGGTCGCGTTGTGCTCGGCGCCGTGGCCGTCGATGGCGACCGGATCTATTTCGGCTCGCGCGATGAGCAATTGTATTCTGTAAGCACCGATGGAAAGACCAGCCGCAAATGGAACGCTCGCGCGTCGCTTGTCACCTCGCCAGCCGTCGCCGGAGAACATGTCTACACAGTAACGGAAACCGGCCACCTGTACGGATTGGACAAGAAGACAATGTCACCCGTGTGGGACGTAGCGCTGAACGCCCCATCGTTCAGTTCGCCGGCCGTGGCACGGGGGCATGTCTACGTCGGGTCGACCGGCAAGGGACTGCTGTGTGTCGGAAAGCCGGGGCGAGAGAAGTCGACACCGCTTTGGTGTGGGACCCTGGGCGGCGCTGGAAAAGCCGGCTGGACGGACGACAGTATGCTTCCCGAACGCGGTTCGTATGCATGGGGATATGTCGGGCAAGCCGACGAAGACGGCAAGAAGCCCGAGCCGCCGCCGATTCACGCGCCGGCCGCACACGTCAATGGTACGTTCTATGTCGGGCTCAATCGCCCAGACTCCTGCGGGCTCGCCCGGTTGGACGCGGAGCAGGAAACTGACGAGAAACCGACCGGAGACGAACGATCCAATCATCGAGCGGGCGGCAAGTTGTCACCGCGATGGTTCGCCCCGTCGGAGAACGCGATCTACGTATCGGCGGCAGCGTCCGCGAACGCCGTTTTCTTTGTTGACGGCGGGCCCGGCGACAGCGGCCGATTACTGCGGCGACTGGATTGCGACACTGGCAGCGAGCTCTGGACGCATCCCGTCGCACAGGACGCCAGTGGCGAGTTCGTCATCACCCACGACACTCTGTTTGTCACAGACACTGCCGCAGGGTTGACATGTCTGGACCTTCGCATGCCCACGGCGAACGAAGTACTTTGGCAGGCCCATGTCGGCCAGGTCATCGGGCAGCCGGTGATCACGGAGGACATGATCATCGTCGCCGTACAATCGCCAACTCAACTCGTCGTGCTCGACCGATCTAATGGCGTGCAGCTTCTGGTCGTGCCGCTGGAATCGGCCCCGAGGACCGGGCCGTTGTTGATGGGGAACCAAGTATGGTTTGGCGCTGCCGAAGGCGTAAGCTGCTACGACTTGGCCCGCGATCGCCTGGACGAGACGATTAATACGGGGCCCGTCGCCACTCGGCTTGTGGCGGCGACGGACCGCCTGGCCTGCGTGAACGAGGCTGGCGAACTTGTCGTGATCACACTCAAACGAACGGAAGACGCCTTCGACGGCCATTGGACACTGGAGTCAGTGAACCGCACGCCCGACGTCCTGACTGCTGTTCCGCCGGTGCTGACCGACAATGCGGTCTTGTTCGCCACTGATGATTCGCTGCGCTACTATGACCTCGGGTCGCGGGAGGATTCGTTATGGACTCGGATCCGGGCGTCGTTCCCCGGCCGGCTGACGACGCCAATGATCGTAGCCGACTCCCACGTATTCTTTGCAACGGACAAGAAGGGATTGGTATGCATGAAGCCGAAGAGATGAAAAGTGAAGCTTCACGCCTGGTGTATTTCTTCGAGGACGATGCGCGCCAGATCGCCCCGCAGGGCAAGGATGTCGTCGGCGGCAAGGGGGCGAGCCTGGCCGCGATGAGTTGCGCCGAGTTGCCGGTGCCGCCCGGCTTCACCATTTCGATCCCGTGCTGCCGCTACTATCACCAGCACGACAACAAGTGGCCGGAGGGGTTGGAGAGTGAATTGCAGGCAAACATGGTCCGGCTCCATGAGCTGACCGGCAAGAGATTTGGCGAGGGTGCAGACCCACTGTTGGTTTCAGTCCGTAGCGGAGCGGCCGAGTCGATGCCCGGTATGATGGATACGATCCTGAATTGCGGCCTGCACCCAGCCCTGGCAACGGAGGTGCCCGACGAAGCCCACTTTTGGACTGTCTACACCCAGTTCATCCGGCAGTTCGCCCACATCGTCGCAGGCATTCCCCTCTCCGCGTTTCACGACGCGGCCGAGAAACTCGGTGAGCCTGTGGAAACCGCAAAAGCCTTGGCCGAAGCCCACATCCAACTGTACGAGCGCGAGTCGGGCCGCGAGTTTCCCGTGACCGCGTGGGACACTCTGCGCGAGTGCATCAATGGTGTATTCGGTTCCTGGAACAACCAGCGGGCTCGCATCTACCGCAAGGCACATGGACTGGAACATCTGGAAGGCACCGCCGTTAACGTGCAGTCGATGTTCAACTCGCAGGTCAGCGGCGTCGCCTTCACGGCCAATCCAGCGAAACCGGCTGCCGAAGAGATTATCGTCGAGAGTTCTTACGGCCTGGGCGAGTCGATCGTCTCGGGCGACGTGACGCCGGACCGTTTCGTGTTGGATTACGGGAGCTTGGATATCAAGGAACGGGCGCTGGGCCAGAAGGATCACGTCGTGACCGGCTTGGGCAAGGATAGCGATGCTGCGACCTTCGACCCCGCCGCCTCGTCGCTGACCGACGATCAGATCACGGAAGTGGGCCGCCTGGCGTTGAAAGTCGAGGCACACTTTGGCTTTCCAGTCGACATTGAATGGGGTCTGGCCGACGGCAAGTTTTCACTGCTCCAATCGCGCGCGATTCGCGGACTCGACGTAGCTCGCGATGCGGAAGTTGGGCGACGCGAAGAAATCGAGCGTCTGAAACGCCTGGTGTCGGAATCGCGAAAGAAGGACAAAGTCTGGATCATACACAACTTGGCCGAGACCCTCCAAACGCCGACTCCGCTGACCTGGGACATCATTCGCGGCTTTATGAGCGGCAACGGCGGCTTCGGCCAGATGTACAAGGACTTTGGCTACCGTCCGAGCAAACGGGTTTGCGAGGGAGGTTTCCTGGAGCTGATCTGCGGGCGGATCTACGCCGACTCGGACCGCGCCTCTGAGCTGTTTTGGGAAAGCATGCCGTTCGCATACGACCACCAGGAATTGTTGGCCGATCCGCGGCTGCTCGACACGGCGCCAACGAAGTTCGACGCTGACCGGGCCGATGAGAAATTCCTCTTGCGGCTGCCGGGCAACTTGCTGGCCTTGCTCCGCGCGAAAGGCAGGACGAGACGGGCTCGCCGCGATGCGATCAAGGTGTTCGAGGAAGTCGAATTACCTCGGTTTCGTGAATACGTCAGCGAGAGGCGCGAGCAGGATCTCGTGGAACTGCCGACAGATGAGGTCATCGCCGAACTGCATGACCGCGTCCGGTGCGTCCTTATGGATTTCGGCAAAGAATCGCTGAAGCCCGGCTTCTTCGGTGGCTGTGCCAGGCTGGAATTGGAGGCCAAACTGACGCAACTGTTGGGCCGCGTCGAGGGTGAGAAGCTGACACAAGTGCTGATCTCCGGATTGATGGGCGATACGACGGTCGAGCAGAACGCAATGCTGTTCCGCGTCTCGCAAGGCGAAGAGACTATGGAGGCGTTCCTAGAGTGCTACGGTCACCGCTCGGCCGGCGAAATGGATTTGGCCAACGCTCGATGGCGGGAGGATGACGCGTACCTGCGGCAAATCGTCGACAGCCAGAAGATCAGCGAGGACCATTCGCCGGCATCGTTGCACAAGCGAAACAAAGAACGTCGCGAGCAAGCGATGCGGGACCTCCCCGATGTGCTGGCTCAATGGGGCGGCAGCTTCATGCGCGAGGAGATCGAGGGCTTGGCCATCGAAGCTCAGGACCTGCTACCTTACCGCGAGACGGGCAAACATTACCTGATGATGGGTTATGATCTGATCCGAACAGCCGTCGTTGAACTGGGCCGGCGGTGGAAGCTCGACAATGACGTCTTCTTCCTGCATCTGGATGAACTGGAACAGCTCGAAAGCGATCGCGACCGTCTGGTTCAAGAAATCGCCAAACGGAAGGTCCGCTGGCAGTCGGCCCGGCTGCTTGACCTGCCCGACGTCATCAGCTCCGACAGGTTGGACGATCTGGGGCTGCCGCGGCAGATCGAAGCGGCCAGTGAATTGGAGGCCCGATCGCTTGCCGCAGGCGTGGTCACTGGGACCGCACACATTGTATTCAGCCCAAGTGACGCGACGGACTTGGGCGACGACTGCATCCTGGTCTGCCCCAGCACGGACCCGAGTTGGACGGCGCTGTTCACAACCATCAAGGGCCTGATTGTCGAACGTGGCGGCGTGCTCAGCCACGGCGCGATCACGGCCAGGGATTTCAGCATTCCAGCCGTGGCTTGCCCGGACACGACACAGATCATCAAAAACGGCGCCAAGGTCCGTGTGGACGGTGACCGCGGTCACATTTCGATTTTCGAGGACTGACGAAGTGCTTGAGACACTGAACTCGATTTGTCTGCAGATCGGCGACCCGCTACTGAGTTGGTTACTGTGCCTGCCCCGGGACGTCGCTCTGTTTATTGTGGCCCTTGGCACAGCTCTGATCCTTATTGGTGTGCGGCTATTCACCACTAACCAGGATCTGCTCGGCCGATTCAGGAAGGACAAGAAACGGCTCAAACAACTCAAACGCGAGGCCAAGAAGACTGGCGACAAGGACGCCGTTGTCCGGTATCGGGCGACCACGGGACAGATTGGCATCAGAGCGATGAAGGCCGAGGGCAAACCGCTGCTGGCATCGCTTGTTCCCATCGCCATTCTGGCCTGCTGGTGCTGGACCCGAATCGCTTATGTGCCCTTTTCTCCCGAAGAACCTGTTCGAGTAAGAGCCTACTTTCCCGTCAGCGAGATCGGCAAGCTTGTGCACATCATCCCTCAAGAGGGCATCGAACCTGACGGCCGTTGGATTCAGGTAATCGAACGCGATGTTGACGAGGCGGGAAAGGAGATCGAAAACGGCGTGGCGAGATGGAATCTACGCTGCCAAGAACGCGACGAGGAATACACGCTGCAGATTCGCTACCATGGCAAAGCCTTCGAGAAAAGCCTGGTCGTCGATGGCCGACGATACGCCGAGCCGGTCAAGTTCTATGATGACGACACGATCCTCTGCAGCGAGATCGACATGGCAGACCGTGAGTACAAACCGTTCACCATCATCCCCGGACTCTACTCGTTGGCCATGCCGCCCTGGATTGTGGGCTACCTGATTATTGTCCTACCGTTCTCATTCCTCCTGAAACCGGCCCTACGCATTCATTAGCGTCCCTGAAAACGAATCTATCGCGGACGATTTTCCTCTTTCGTCTTGGCCAGCAGTTCGTTGGCCTTGTCCACGGGCGCAAACATCAGCAGCGCGCACAACGCGGTCTGCCGGCTTCCCGTCTCGGGCGCGGCGGCGGCCTTGACCAGCAAGTCCCGCGCATCATCCGTCAAACCGGTCGTCATCCCTCCCACGCCGCCCACGATTTCTTCACGGACAGCCTGTTCACAGTCGGCGATACGCTTCGCACACGCTTCCATGTCCGCGGTCAAGCTGCCGGGAAGCGCCAGTAACTCCTTGAATTTGGACAGCGTCTCCGCCTCCTTGAAAAGGCTGGCCGAGGCTTCCGCCTGGGCCTTGAGCAGGTTGAATTGGAGTTTGTTCACCTCTTCGAGCTTGCCCTGCTTGCGCAGGATCTCGCATGCCGCCTTGGTCGCCGCGACGAGCGTCTCACTGTTGCCCGTTGAAACCGGCTTCGGAGGGCGCCCCCAGGGGGCCCACGTGATCCGGTCACACACGTTGGTGTATGCCGCCAGGGCCCGGTCATCGTCCTTCAAATGCGTCCGATAAAAATCGCCTAACTGCAACCATACCCGATCGTGAATGGCTTCCCCGGACCGGTAGCTTAGCTGAGTCCGTTTGTCGTTCATGATCTTCAAATCCGCTTCCGCCGCTGCCAGATCGTTCGTATGGATATAGGCAAGACTGCGGTAGTAGTACAGGTCCGCCATAACGTCTTCCTGCTCCGGATAGACAAAGCTCAGGTGGAAATTCCGTCCGCCCATGCTGTCATGGGTGAAGGTGTCCAGCAGTTCGGCATACTGTTTCTGTTCCAGCATCAACTGCATCTGACGCTGCATCGCAATCGGCGGAACCGGAATGTCCTTCGCCAGTTGCATCGCCCGGCCGTAATCCTTCAGCCGCCTGGCGCAGAGGAACGCCTTTTCCAAAACGTCAGCTTTCAGCCGGTCGCTCATCGGCAAGTTCTTTGCCAAGTCGATATAGGCGGCCAGCACCTCGGCATCCTTGCCGTCCGCCGCCAGCGCCGATGCCGCGTCGGCGGCTTCGACGAAGTTCTTCGCCCACGCGCGGTCGTACACCCAGTTGGCCTCTCCCAAGCGGAAATCCCGAAACGCTTCCGGCTGCAGTCCGATGCCGCGCAGGATCAATTCCGGATTCGTGGTGAAGAACTCGTCAAAATCCTTGTCCGAACTTCGCTGCCAGCCCTGAAGTCGGCCCGGCGTGCCCGGCATCATGGGGTTGGCGGTGAACGCATTGGAACCGGTTCGGACCCGGTACTCCGGCAACGTTCTGTTGTTCACGGCCAGCTTTTCGTCCTCGGGCCAGCGCAAGTAGAAACAATTGTCTGACTCCGTCACATTCGCGGACAGTTGCAGGAGCGTCTGATGGGTCTTGTTGCGGATGCACTCGCAGAAGATGTTGCCGTGCACAATGGTTGGAGCGTCGCAGGTGAGCTGCCGCAGTATCGTCATGATGAACACGTTGTTCTCGACGCGGGAATCAGGGCAACGGCTCAGCGCAACCGACGTCCATCCTCCGTGCAGCACGCAGTTCCGGACCAGCATCTCGGGGCTCTCGCTGGCGTTAACCATCGTGTTGAGGCAACGCGTGATCTGTACGCGTGCGCTTTGGCGCACCGCGAAACCCTCGCGCCAGAAGCTCTGTCCCCGGAAATACAATCCGTCGAATCGGACATCCGGCTTCAAGACGACCTCGAAGGACCGGGGCAGGTTTTCACCCCC
>JADHUC010000264.1 GCA_016784735.1 Pirellulaceae bacterium
AGGAGTTGACAGAGGAGCTGTACTCGCTGGCCGGCGAGGTGACCAAAGATATCGGTCCGCTGCCTGAGGACGTTTCGAAGGAGGGGAACTGGAGGCCGTATGCGCGCGATCACCATCCGCAGTGATGTCGAAGGATGTGGCGAAGCAGTCGAAGCGACACGAATACAGGCCGCAATCCAGGCGGAATACGATGGCGAAAAAATCGGTGGACCACCACAGGGCGCCCAGATAGCAAACCGCTCTCGATAACTGTTTGCTGCCGAAAGGAACACCATGAATACGAACCTTTGCAGTCTGCTGCGAACGACGATTCTGCTGATGGGCTCCGCTGTGCTCTTCACGGTGGCAGCTTACGCTGAGCAGGCTGATGACGTCGGACAAAACTTGGGCTGCGGCGAATTCACCACCAGAGAGCCCGCCCAGGGCGAAATACGCATCGACAAGGCGCCTTTCGTTATCACTCAGCCGGGCGAGTACATCGTCACGAAAGATCTCGCTGCCGAGGCCAGCGCCATCGCCATCCAGGCCGACAACGTCACGCTTGATCTGAACGGGCACACCGTCAAGTACGGCTGCGGGGTCAAGACCGCAGAGAGCATCATGACCTACACCAGCCGGAGGTCAGGCAATATCGGCCACGCGGGTGTCCTCCTGCCAGGACGCCCCGACGCCACAGCCGACTTCGAAGGCTTCCGATGGAACTCGCGAAGGCCTGGCATCGTGGTCAAAAACGGTACGATCGCCGACGGAGCCGGCAGGGGCCTGTCGTATTCAGCCGGCATCCAGCTCGCCGGAGCTGCAGGGGCGACGGTAGAAAACGTTCGAATCGAGATCGCCGCACCGGATACGTTTGGCCTGGTCGTCGGCAAAGACGCCAAGGTCCGTCACGTCACCATCAACAACAAAAGCACGCATGTGAGCAATCGCCATGCGCAGATGGCCAGCATCCAGACGTCGTCCGACTGCGAGGTGTCAAAGTGTCTCGTGGAGGGCGGGCCGCAAATCGGCGTCAAGGCCGGCAGCGGAACCAGCGTCCATCACAACATTATCCGTCAGCGGGCAACGGTCACCAATTGTTATGGCGTAGCGGGCTATCGCAAGGAAAACGTTCGAGTATTCAACAACAAGATCATGTCCTACAACGGGCGGGGAATCCACTTGTCCGAGAAGAGCAGTGGATGGCTCGTCCACGACAACTACGTAGAGGTCCGCGAGACGCGCAACAAAGAGTACCGCCGCATGCAGACCCACGGGATCAAGCTCGAGGGGACGAGCAACTCGAAGATCTACAACAACGTGGTGCTGTCGATCTCGTCGGACGGCGGCGAGCCGACCGCTCTGAACATGGCCGTGAAGGCGAACGCGAGCAATGAGATATACAACAATACCTTCATTGCGCTGACGATCAACGAGGAAGGCGCCTATTCGGCCTACCTGATCGATAATGACGCATCGGGCAGCATCATTCGCGACAACACATTCTACACCAACAACATCTGCTACATGGTCTCGCCTGACGGAAGCAGGAACGTAACCTTCCGCCGATGCACCTTCGCCAAAATCAGCCCCGACGACGAAGTGCTGTTCTACGCCAACAGAGCATACAAGAAGGAGGGCGGCAACGGCGACCGCCTCATAGATTGTGTCTTTACCGGCGGCATCGATCCGAGACAACACTACTTCCCCGGCCAAGGCGCAAGTTGGCGGTCGTCCGGTGACTACACGGTTGGCTGGTCGCTCACGCTGCACGTTACCGACGGCGACACTGCGGCAGGCGGTGCAGAGGCCATCGTCACCGACGAAAAGGGTGCCAAGGTGACGACTGCAAAAGCTGACGAGGAGGGCCGACTCACGGTGGATCTGCCCGAGTTCAAGGTCGGCTACGACGTCAAGTCCGCCAAGTCGAGCATCATCGAGTTTGGGCCGTACACCGTGAAGGTCACATTCGGCGAACAGTCCCGCACCCTGGCACTGACGCCCAAAGCGCCGATGTCAGGCCGACTTGACCTTTCAGGTACGGGCGGATTGATTCTCACCCCGGCAACTCCCACCGCGGGGAGAGTATCGCAGGAGTATCGACTGGCGCTGACCGGCTCGGGGCTCGGCGCCGACTGGCGGATCGAAAAAGGCAAATTGCCGGACGGGCTGACCATTTCAGACGGCGTCATCAGCGGCACGCCGACGACGGCGGGTGGGTTCGCCTTCACGCTCGCCAACGGCGATGCAAGCAAGAAGATCGTCATAGAGATCGCGCCAAAGGGCGAGCCATCGCTGTGGCGCAAGCGAGCGGAATTGGCTCTTCAGAACAAAATTCCCGGCCGCGTGGGCATGCGATTTGACCAGAAGACTGATCGCTGACTCCACGGCGTCACGTTCCACTTGCGGTTTTGGGGACAACCATAACCGCCTCCGTAGGCAACGCCACCAAGACGACCGATAATGCGTCTGAGGCAAAAGTGACCACCGGGGTGGATGAGAGTCCCGCCGAACAACCAGGCGATGTCGCGACCCATCACCACGGCCGGTGGTTGACATTGCCGCGTTAGACAAGGAACAAGCAATGACGAAACCAATCTCTATGTGTTTTCTTCTTATGGTAGTCGCGGCATTGGCTCAGGCCGAGCAGAAGCCCAACATTCTGTGGCTGGTTCAGGAGGACACATCACCGTGGATCGGCTGTTATGGGTACGAGGCGAACCAGGGAAAAACGCCGACGATCGACAAGTTGGCCGCTGACGGTGTGCTCTTTAAGCGGGCCTATGTTCCGGCTCCTGTCTGTTCATCCTGCCGGTCGGCGGTGATCGTCGGTGCGTATCAATTTCGTTTTGGCGGGCACGAGCATCGTTCGCGTCGCGGTGCGGCTGGGGTGCCTTTGCCGGAGGGAATGAAAACGATCCCCGAACTGATGCAAGGGGCTGGGTACTTCACCTTTAACATGGGCAAGACCGACTACAATTTTACTTCAGATGCAGACCTTTACACCGCCTTGCCAAAGGGCAAGAAGGGACGCGATATCTGGTCCTCGCTGCCGAAAGGGAAACCGTTCTTCGGGCAGATTCAATTGAAAGGCGGTAAGTCCGGTACTGGCAGTCTGGCTGCCGACGAGAGGACGGATCCCACCCAGGTCGTCGTTCCTGCCGACTATCCCCAAAATGAAATGTACCGGCAAATCGTTGCACAACACTGCGATACGATTCGTTGCGACGATGCTCGCATCGGCGGTATTCTGGCTACGCTCAAAGAGAAAGGCTTGGCAGACTCCACCATCGTTGTTTACTTCTCGGACCACGGGGCGAATAATCTGGTCCGTCACAAACAGATGCCGACCGAGGCGGGCCTGCACGTGCCGCTGGTAATCAACGGGCCAGAAAAGTGGGTGCCGTCCGGAAAGGTGCGCGATGACCTCGTCTCGATCCTCGATGTGTCAGCAACCACGCTGACCTGGGCCGGTATCCCGCATCCGAAATGGATCGAAGGGCAAAACCTTTTCGGCGAAGATGCCGCGTCGAGGGAGTTTGTTGGGTCGGGCCGCGATCGTTGCGACCATACTATTGAACGTGTCCGCACGATCCGCACCGATCGGTATCGGTATACCCGCAACTATCTGCTCGATCGCGTGTTGTTGCAGCCGCAGTACCGTGACGGAAGGGACTACTTGAGATTTCTCCGCCAAGCGTATGCCGACGGGACGTTGCCGCCGAAACTTGCGGAGATCTATTTTGGCGAACGGCCGGCCGAAGAACTCTATGACATCGCAGCCGACCCCGCACAAGTGAACAATCTGGCAAATCCGCGGCGCATCAAGAAGTGCTCGAGGCGCATCGAAAGATGCTCAATGATTGGGTGGCCAAGGGCGATCTTGGAGCGGGAGAAGAGCCTGATATCGAATTGGAGATGAATGGTAACGGCCGCTTCAAGGGGGTCAATCCTGAGTATGAGCGGGTCCGCACCGATTCGGACGGCGACGGCCTTTCCGATCGTTGGGAAGATTACAATGGTCGCGACCCCGACGACGGTCGCCTGCAATTCGAGTTCGATTGCGGCGGCTGGCAGACCGAGGGTTGGATGTCGGAAGGCGATCTGACCAATATCGCCGGTCGGCAGGGCTTTCTCGATTTCGACCTGTTTGCCGCCCAGGCGTCGATTACCCGTGGTGGATTGAAACTCGACGCTGCGAAGAATCAGGGCAAGCTTGCCATCCGCGTGCGCAGCACCACCGCGACGAAGTTGAGCGTTTCAGCCAATGGCAAGTCGCTCGGCACCGCCAGCATTGGCGGAGACAATCAGTTTTCGACGGTCGAAATACCGCTTGGCAGAGCGTGGACTGGTACGATCAAGTCGTTGCAGCTCACATGGTCTGCCCCCAAAGGCACCACGGTCGAGATTGATTGGATCCGTGTGCAGTGACCACGAGAAAAAGGGACCTGTTGGATCAACGTAAGAAGTCTCATCTAATTGTCCCATTCATCACTTACCGACGTTGGTTCGTACTTGCTTAGCGAGTTGAAGAAGTGGAAAGACTGAGGTGCAACATGGAAACCTCGTTCATCCGACCAGGGTGATTGGCTGAAGTTCACCACGACGATCCATCCGGAAGAGAAACGTGTTTCTTGCACCATTCGATCGGACGTCAGGATCCGGTGATCGACCATTTCGTCGAAGCCGATCTTTTCGTGCCAGCCGCAGACGATGCGGTAGGTCTGCAGGTACCGATCCGCGGACGTTTCCCATGATGGAGATCCGATTACATTGCCTGCCTCGGGATGCGTGAAGATCAAAGTCGCCGTCCCATACAGAATATTCATCAGGTCATGCCTGTCCCACAACGAAGTATCTCGGCCCGGATCTTGATTCCAGCGACGCGTGCAATAGACGCTATCGTGGTAGACCAGCTGAAATAGAGGGAGCCGGCGCGCGGGATTGAAGTCATACCCCAGGCACAACTCTTGGAATCCCGGCTTGTTCGTCAAGTACGGTCCGACCCAGTGACTAGAATCCCCGGATCCATAGTACCGCCCGCCATACTCGATCAGCGTCTCAATGCCTTCAAAAACATGCGTCGATTTTGTTGCCCACCACTTTCCGCGTTCCGAACCAACAACCATGTCCAGCGCCGCCACCTTCGACAATGCCTGATTCAACGCCTCCGCGCCTTCCGCACGCGAAAGCGGATGCTTGGGATGATAACACTCCTCGATCGCTCCACCTGTCGTTGTGCAATCCGTGAAGAAGTAGTTGACTCCGAGGCCTCGTTCGGCGTGAGCGTGCTCGCGAAAGATGCTCAGGTGCGCTGCCGGACAACGATCCAATCGGCCTCGTAGATCCCAAGGATTCTGCGTGTACGTTACTTGGCCATCCGATCCCACGACGCCTGCGTCTTCCAACGCCGGGTCATCGTCAACCCAACGTCCTTGAATCCAACTGTGGTTGTGGTAGACGCCGACCAAATAACCGGCATCCACCGCATCCCGAACGGCTTGTGGCTCGAATCCCTGGCCTGGTTTCGCGTCGCCGGCGCGCGGCTTGCCCAATATGCACTTGCGGATGCCAGCTCGCCGAATCGCCTGGACCAAATCCGAGGTCAGCGTATCTTGACTCCAGACATCCAACGCTCCTTTCAGTCTGGCAACCGACGGATTGGCTGCCACCTTGTCTTTCCAGGAACGAAAGGCGCCTCGCTGCTGTTCATACTCGCGAAAGGCCTTCGCCATGGCGACATGACCACCGCGATCGAAGAACCGAAAGGTGACCTGTCGCGAATATGCCCAGCGCTCCTTGGATGCGAGCCATGTCACCTGTGGCAAGGTGCGCAGGCCTTTCGGTGAATCGACCCACTGAATGGAAAACATGCAATCCCAGGGAGTCTCGACGTGGGTCATCACGCCGCGGTGGCCATCGGTAATGCCCCACCAAGGCATACTCAACTTGCTGTGTAGGGCGGTCAAGTTCCAGCGACGAGGATCCTTCAAGGGGTCGATATCTCGAGGCGAATAGACGACGCCTTCGTCGATGGGTACCACCGTGTCCACCATCGCCTCGTTGAAGAGACCGTAGGGATAGGTCATGAGAATGATGCCGGCCCAGTTGGATTCCCACGGCAATTCGTCGTCAGGTCTTGGAGTGCTGACCGTTACCTTCAGAGCGGCTTGATCGGGCGGAAGTTGGATGCTAATGACGAAGGGATAATCTCGCCATTTTGCCTGTGCATGCAGAGTCCGATCTCGGGCCATAACATCGTGGACCTGAATGTGATGGGCGGGCGAAATTTGCTCCGTCCGGACTTCGCCCCATTTCGGACCACGCGCTGACTGAACGGGAAGGTACTGATGCCAGACCAGACCGCAACGAAGATCCTCGACGGTCAACCGACCGGATGGAACTGCCAGCGACACGATCAGCGAGTCATTAGAGATCTCTGCCAGTTGTTCCGCGTTGACTTCGACGAACGCAATTGCGAATACGGTTGCACAGATCGAGACTACAAGCTTCTTGCTATCTGTCATCTTGTTCGAAGCCTCTTTATGACCGTCAGTCAATCGCTTCGTATGCACCGATACATGTTGGTTCTCAAGAAACAATTGATGGCGATTGACGCCATTATTGACCATTTGCACTGCGGCGGCGAGACTGTGGACGGTCAGGTTGAATTGGTCCTGCGCAAACGTGATGGCCGAGTCCAGCAGCCAGCGAAGTAATAGCGGCACGTGGGGCGATCGAGAAAGAATGACACGGCCCACGACATTTGGAAGGAACTTGAAAAGTGCGGAAAGAAGTAGTCTTACAGAATGTGCGATCCGCCGGTTGGACGACGAGTCTTGTCTGCCTATCAATTTGTGGCTTGCTGCCGAACACAGTACTTGCTCCTCGTCTGAAGCCTTCTGGTTTGATTCACATTCCCCCAGCCACCTGCTACAAATTGGGTAGGAGGCCGTCTTCATGCTCCGATTGGCGAACCGACTGTTCTCGGTGAGTGCCCCGTGAAGACGAAAACCGTATATTGGACGGACCACAGAACGTCGTTCGTAGTCACTGGAGTTGCTTGAACTGCACGAAAGCGAAACGTCATGCCCATCTCGTTTACCTGCCCGCACTGTGGCAAACAGACTTCGGTGGCCGACCAGTATGCTGGCCAATCCGGACCATGCAGATTCTGTGGCGAGATCATTACGATTCCAGCGACGGAGGTGCCCCCAACGCTTTCTGCTGCTCCACAACCACCCGTGAAGGGTTCCGGCACCGGCGCGACAATCGGCGTCGTCGCCGTGGTATGCGTCGTGGTGTTGCTTGTGTGCGGTGGTGTTTTGGTCGCCCTGCTGCTGCCTGCGGTACAATCGGCCGGTGAAGGGGCGCGAAGGGCACATTGCACCAACAACCTGAAACAGATCGGGTTGGCTCTCCAAAACTATCACGACACGCACAAGACGTTTCCACCAGCTTATATTCCCGATAAGGACGGTAAGCCGATGCACAGTTGGCGTGTACTGATCCTGCCATACCTGGAGCAACAGTCGCTGTACGAACGGTACAACTTCGACGAGCCGTGGGATAGTCCCGGAAACCTCGCCGTCACCAACACGGTGATCCCCGTATACTCCTGTCCATCGTGCCCGCCGTCGGGGGATTCTATGGGCTCGACCGAAACGAACTACATGGTGATCACGGGGCCGGGAACGGTCTTTGACGGAGCCAAAGCTGCACGCCTCGCCGACATCAAAGACGGGACATCCAATACTATCCTGGTGGTCGAGGTAGTCGGCACGGGCGTCAATTGGGCCGAGCCCGTTGACTTGGATGTTGGTAATATGCAGTTCCCAAACGTCACCGGCGGGTCGACTGGTCCGGACAGCCATCACCCTGGTGGGCTGAACGCCGTTCTGTGCGACGGATCTGTGCGTTTTCTGAGTGAAGCGATGGATCGTCAAGTGCTCGACGCCCTGATCACGAAGGGCGGCGGCGAACCAATCGGAGACTATTGACTCGTCCCGGTGTCGTCAGCACGGACCTGCTATTGTCCTTTGCACATCTCAGGTAATCCTTCAAGTGCTTCAACTGGGCTGCAAACAGGGGATTGTTTGGCGAACCGCTCGATAGCAGTCCCCCGAGGTTAACATCGTCCTCACCAATTCGATTGGCCCCATCGAAATCTGCCTTTGGACGCTCCTCCTAGCCACCATCGGCGGCTTGTTCGCAAGTTGGCTTGGGCGGCGACGGGATGCGGCCAAGCCGTAGACGGGCGAGTAGCGTTCGCTGGATCGTCTTGACGCCGATTTCCGGTGTCGATATCCCGTGGCACTGGATCATTGTAGATCGGCCGACTTTCCACGGTAAACATTGACAGCGGGCACCTTCCTGCTCTAGAGTGGCAGCCATGTCAGCCGTCTGACGATAGCCGACAGTCCGGCAGAGACCATGGAGGGCAGAACAATGGCTGCAGATTGGTACTACAGGATCGCTGGTGGTGAACTGGTGCCGCTTCCATGGGAACAGCTCTTTGATCTCTATGCCACCGGCGGCACGGCCACATTGCCGCTAATGACTGGTTTCTTCTCCTGCGCGATGCCGTGGATGGCTCTGCTGTCCAGTATCGCCCTGATCGGCGCGGGTGGCGCGTACCTTGTTTCGCTCCCAGTGCGACGCCGCGTTAACGACTTACTCCGGCCCAATCCCGAAAAAGCGACTCGCAACAATATCATAGTCGGCGGCATGGCCGCATGTGGCGTCCTACTGCTGGCGTTCTCAGTGGTTGCCATCCGTCATACGAGCTACGCAGAGGAAGATCGGGAGAAAGTCGAGCTGGCAAATGAGCAGGTTGCGCCGTACATCGCGACTGCGCAAGACTATCTGGAGCAAGGCGATTTGAGTAACGCTGAAAAAGACGCCCGTAAAGCAACTGCAGTTGCCGATGCCACTGAAACAGGGATCATCGCCACGATGCGTGCCACGATCCAAGACAAAAGGCGCGAGGAAGCCGCCGACGCGGCAAATCAGAAGGTAGGGGCCGAGTTGCACCAAGCCAAGATTCCCTGCGACGCGAGACAGATGGGACGGGCCATACGCCATCTGGATAAGGCAGTTCCCTCGCCGGTGGCAACGGAGGTAAGGGAAGCTCGCGACTTACTGGCCAGGGCAAGAGAGACTCGGGCACGAGAACTCCGGCCGCAAGCAAGCGACCAGGTGGGCCAGCTCGATTCGGCGATCGAAGAATCAATAAAGGCAGGTCAACTTGAGAAGGTGGAACCGCGATTCAAAGAAACCCTGACGACGGAGTACGCACCCGAAGTTGACGATGCAAGGAAGTCCAGACGACCATCACGGCGGCGTAAGCTGATTCCCCGTTCAACGACGCGCAGGATGCGATTAGGGATCATCGTCACGCGAGCTCCGAGCAGTGGAAAGAGATCCTGTTGCCGATCACCAAGGACTTGAAAGCCGAGGGCAAGACGTGGAGTGAACTTGCCGAGTGACTTGGCGTTCCCGAGTCAACTGCGCGCAGGCGGTTTCCCAAGGAGAACAAAGGAACTGAGCGGGAGTCCCCGGATACTTCCGCACCTACCGGGAGAGCGATGAGGAATCCGCATCGGCCACACTTGTCTCCGACTGCCATATCAAGATTCCGGCAACGGCCACTGCCGAAATTGCTCGAATCCGCAATCTTGCTGCGGGGGACGCTGCTGAGCAACCCGCGCAGTTCGAGCCGCAGATTTGCAACAGTTTTCAGACGTTTCTTAGCTAGAACGGAATTGGTCGTGCTGGCCCAGCGATGTCCGCAAGCCGCTTCGCCAGATTGCGCTTGCGACAAACGCTTTTGCCCTCGATCTTCTCTGCCAGCCAAACGATGTCAGGCGGCTTGAAGAAAAGGACTTGTTTGTGCGTTGGAGAGACTCCAATTGCCTTGCCGCGAATCTCTTGGTATTCGGCACTGCCCTGCCAACGCTTCTTGGTCTCCGCTGCAACAGACTCGTCATGTCCTACCAGGATTAGGGCCGCATCCACAAGACAGACGCCCCCCTCGACATTGGCAAGCTCCACCTCTATCGCGTCCGCGAACGCCAGTGTTGTCTCACGCAACCACTCTCGTTGCCGCTCAAATGGCCGATGCTCATAGATACCTGGCGGAGCTGCAAATGAGTGTTCGATATCCGGTATGTCTCCCTGCTGATGACGAGCGAACCATCGGCCAACATGATCGAACCAATCCGCGTAGCGTTGAAATCCGTTGCGTCTGCGAAATACTGGCTCCCATTCGTGCGCCAAGTCTTCACGGATTTCAGCGTAGTCCAGACTGGAAAACAAACCGCCCCTGAGAGATTCCGCCACGAGAAAACCCGTTTTGTGTAGCAGTTGAAGGTCTTCAAAATGAACTTCATCGTATTCCCGTCGCATGCGGGCGCACCATTCGTGTTCAAATTCGCCATCACGCAGATTCGGCTCCTTCCACTCTGTCCACTGCGATGCAAGTTCACGAAGCTGCTGGGGCGCGTCTTCAATGGAAATCGCCTGTTGGACGCTGGGAGAGCCCATACTTTCCATCCTTGATAAATCGGACCGGCTCTGACTCGCCCGTGGTCAAAGGTTGGAGAATCCAGCCGTTGTCAGAACCACTTGGTGGGGGCGTGGTCGGTTCGCGTGCGGACGACCGGTTCTATTATTGTCGCCCTGGTGGATCATGGAAGAGCCGGCACTCCCAAAATGGCGAGTGTCGGCCGTTGCGAGACACTATCCAAGAGCGGTCGCGGCAAGAAGGGCGGGTTGAGCCAGTATGCGGAACGGTTGGGCCGAACGAGCCAGTACATCCGACAGCTCTGGAACGCGGCCAAGGTGCTGGACACTGCTAAACCTAAAAGTCAGCTTTCGGGTTTCACAAAAGATGAAACACCTACCTGAGCCGGCCAAGGTTCAGGTCCGCAATCTTCCGTTCAATGAAGTGCACGTGCCTGAGTTCTTCGTCTTTCAATTGCGTTACCACATCTCTCAGGATCTCAGTTCCCGAGTCATTCAGCAGTTCGCCATATAGACGATGCGTTTCTCTCTTCTGCTCCAGCGCGAACTCCAGGATTCCCCCTGGCGTTTTCAAGTTGGATAGATTCTTGTCCACACGGACACCCAACCATCTACGGGAGCGACAGAACTGTCGCTTGTGCAACACAACGGTAGACGCGACGGAAAAGACTGTCTGTTGTCTACCCAAGACGAGTAAGTGAAATTCTAGCCGAACCTGGTCGCCGGTCAACGCCCCATCCTGCGAATAGCGACGCCACACAAATAACCGTAGCGAGGTGAGAGGTGATAACATGGCTAAGGCGAACGAGCGCCACGCAAGGCGGACCACCGGGTGTCTACGCTCCAGCGCGTTGGACGGCGATCATGTGGCTGCAGTGCTACTCGGAGCAGGAGATTGCTGCCTAGCAGGCTCCTGCGAGGTGGCTCATTGCATCTTCGGCCGTATTGTGGATTCTGAAAATCTTGTTCAGATGGGTAATCTCGAATACTTCCATAACACTTGGAGAGAGATTACACATCGCAACCTCAGTCCCGTTGACGCTGCATTTCTTGTTCAGAAGAATGATCTTCCCGATCATGGAGGACGACATGAAATTCACGCCTTGGAAGTCCAACAGAACGTTGCCAGCCGCCTGCCCTGCCAGATCCTGTAGCTCGCGTCCAATTTGCGCAATTTGCGTCTCTGCGAGAATCCTCGGCGAACGGAACTGGGCAATCAATACATCATCTTCGACTCGTGACATCAATTCCTGCATCGTTGGACCTCCAGAGAATTCAGCCGCAGCAGCGAGCCTGGCGCGGGGCCCGCTCAAAACTGTATTCTACGTCATGGATTCGGTGCCGCGGCCCTTCGGCGGTTGAGGTGGAACCGCTGTAGCCGTGGGAGTGGCGTGGTTCTTCGGAAAAGTGGAGTTCTACCATGCATTCCACAGTCGCGGTTCGTGTCCGCCCCCCGCCAGTTTCATCCACACGCCCGACGTGCTCCCGCCCTGTCCATCTGTTACGCTGGCTGGTGTGCCCAGTATCCGCGAGATCGCTCCGACTCAGGACAGGACCGGAAACGATGGGGCTCCAAGAAGACGATCGAGCAGCCACAAAGCGGCGTGTTGGGTGTGTTCGGCGACGCTTTCCGGATCTTCGTGAATGCGAAGCCAACCGTGGCGAGCCTCTCGTCGTAGTTGCCCAAGTTCGAAGACGAACCGCACGACTTCTCGAAGATCTGGCAAATCAGACATCGATTACAGCCTTTCCGTTAGCTCTGGCCCAATTCATTGAGGAAGAGTAGCAGTCGACCGACGCGTATTGTCGCCTTTACGACAGTGCGAAATCAAGCACCGGCGGCCAATCGCCGTGAGAGGGGATCAAGATTACTGATTCCCGGATATGGTGTGGGGCTTGGGCACGAAATAGAATGTTGCTTGGCACCCATCCAGCTTGACCCAACATAGGAGAAAACTCCATGGCGAAGAAGAAATCCAAGGTCAGTAAGACGCAGGTCATCAAAGACTATCTGGCTGCGCACCCTGACGCCGGTCCCAAGGAAGTTGCCGCTGCTGTGAACAAGCAAGGGCTTGGCATTACGACGAACTACGTCAGCAACGTCAAGAGCAAGATGAAGGGCAAAGGGAAAGGCAAGAAGAAGGTTGCTGCGAAGAAGACAGTCGCAGCCAAGCAGCAGGCGGCCAGCGATCAGATCTCGCTATCGGCGTTACTCCAAGCCAAGAAGTTGGTGGCAAAGCTGGGCGGAGTCGATCAGGCCAAGGAGGCTATCAGCGCCCTTGCCCAGTTGACCGATTAACGTCGATCAAGCGGCACCGCGAGCGGGGTGATCGTTGCCACAGGGGCGACCCAGTGACGCTCGCTACGGCCGGAGCAGCCGCCGCCCATCAAGGCAGCGCCGTGGCCAACTGCCGACCACCGCCCCTGCGGCCGATCGCGGTGGGGGAGTGAACGGATGAGACGCTTGGTAGAATGCTTGCGTGGAAACTCGCGAGTCAGAAAGGTAACGCCGATGATAGACAGAATGGTGTTCGTGCGGTTCAAGGAAGAATACAGGACCGACACAAAGCGTGCCGAGATTGCCTCCCATAGTGAGAACACCTTACGGGCAGTTCCACAAGTGCGCGCGATTAGGGTGGCGACGGCGTTGGACGACAAGACGCGACAAGATTGGGATATGCTGCTCGCGATCCGCCTGGATAGCATCGAGGATTTGGAGCCGTTTCGGTTGAATCCCATTCACCGGGAATACGTGGACAATTACCTGAAGCCGAAGATGGCCCAGATCAAGGGCTGGAATTTCTCCTGACCACCCCGTCCGATAATAAGGGTTTCATCATGAAGTCTCGAACCGCATTCCTATTGCTCGTTGTATTCAGTCTATGCTTTCCGAGCTTCTCATTCGCACAGCATCCGCCCGCGGCCGACGACGATCTGACAAAGCAAGGCTTCGCCTGCCTGTTCAACGGCAAGGATCTGACTGGCTGGGAAGGACGCTCCGGTGCGTGGGAAGTCAAGGACGGTGCGATTTGGTGTACCGGTAAAGAACTCTCGCGCAACTGGTTGATCTGGCGCGGCGGCGAGCTGCGCGACTTCGAACTCCGACTGAAGTTCAAGTACGTCAAGGGCAACTCGGGAGTTCAGGTGCGCAGTAAGGAAATCGAACCGTTCATGGTCCGCGGCTATCAGGTCGAGGTAGCTGCCAAAGACAAGATGGGGCTCTGGCACCACTCCATCTCTCCCGCCAAGCACCGTAGCCACCTAGCCACGGCCGGGCAACGAGTTCGCCTCGCCGCTGACGGCAGCAGGACCGTCGAACAGGTGGCCGAGCCTGCAATGGTTCAGGTGAGGTACCGCCAAGACGGCTGGAATGAACTGATCATGGTGGGAAAAGGAACGCGGCTCACCCAGAAGATCAACGGCGTGGTCTTCGCTGATCTGACCGATGAAGATGCCGAGTACGCCACGTCAAGGGGATTGCTCGCGTTTCAAGACCACGGCCACGGTACGGTCGTGGGATTCAAAGACATCTGGCTGAAACGCCAGGCCGATGGCCATCCGAGCCCTAACTAAGCCGCGGAAGACGTTGAGACCGTAGTCGTCCTGCGCAGGCGAATGATCGGCTCCGTCAGCCGCTGTCGACCCATCCGGATGGATTTTCGCCGGGCGCGGATGGCTTGGCTTGGCACCGGTCACTTTCTTCTCATCGCCCGTCCTGTGGTTACTGGTCACTGAGAAGTTGACGAGAGGCGACAACCCCGTTGGAGGCCCCAGCGGAGTTGTCCTTCGCCGTCGGCAATAGACTGACTGGGGCCGCCCGAGGTCCGGCCAGATCGTCGCTCACGACGACCACAGTCGCCGCTGCCGATTACTCTTCGGCCTTCTTCTTCCGTTCCTGCTTCACCTTGCGGAAGACCCGCCTTGACGCCTCGCCTTCTTCGCTCTCGGACTCCATGACAACCTCGGATGGCCCCTTCTTGATGAGGACGGCCTCTGACCTGACCTCCTTCCCATTCTCAACCCTGAACACTTCACCATGCCACTCCGTTGGCGACTTGACCGTCCAAAGCAGCCTGCCGCAGCCACCGTTAGCGTCGAACCCCCGATCCTCGATGCACTTCTTCGCGGCATTCCATCCGATGAGGGTCACCCCGCTCCTTACTTCGTCTCCCGTTTTGTATGAGAATCGTCCTATAAGACAGACCTTCTTCTTGTCATCAGTTCGTGCCCATCGGCACGTGAATCCTCCAGTCTGTTTCTTGCCTCCTACCGTTCCTTCCGATTAGCCCGACAGAAACTGGCAACCGTTCACCTTCGCGGTGAGCCGAAAACGAGCAGAGCGGCCGCGGGATGACTTGACGAGCCCCTCAAAGTAGTTCAGCTGACGCGTGAACTTGCCAAATGCCGGAATGGCAGGGCTCGAGGGTGACGGCCTTCAGCGAGCAACGGTCTGCGGGAATGGCTGAGTCGGAGGATCACCGGGGTCTCCCTGATGCCCGGCTCGCGATGGCTGTATTCCGAAGAACCGTGGGCCGAAGCAAACGGCTGAAGACAGCGGATGATCTGTTTCGTGTTTCGTCCCCGATGACGTTTGCCGATGCCGGAACCTCCACCCTTGTACCACCTGCCGGATTCGAGGACCTTAGCGTTGCCATCGCCGAACAACTTACCGTGGTGCTCATGTACGAAGGCGGCACGACTGGCCTTGTAGAACGCAGGATTACACCCCGCGGTCTCCTGCAATCCCGAGGCAGGTCGTACCTGACCGCTCTTTGTCATTATTCCGACACGGAAAAGACGTACCGACTGGATCGGATTCAGGAATTCTGGATTGAGGAGTGAGATTCGGCTGAGGAGGATGCCACGGGCCACCGTGGTGAGAACGAGTAGACCATGGCATGACTGCCACACCGAAGGGAGCAACATCATGTCTGACGGCAATGGTAGTTCGAAAGTCAACATTGACCGCGTCAAGATGGGAGAGGGCTGGTTTTACTTCGAGGCGGGGAAATCGAAACCGAACCTTGAGAATCTGCCACTCCTCTTGAATCGAGCGATGTTCGAGTGGCTTCAAGAAGACCCAGCAATCGTCGTACGAAACACGCTCGGCATTGTCGCTGACGGCGTACCGTTGGGGATTCACGTTTGGTATGATGTTGTCGAAGAGTAGTTCACTTATGGAGGGTCAAACCATGAACAACTGGGACGACTCAGGTTCAAGGGCGAAACCAGTCGAGCCGACGCCCATGTGTGTGAACATGACGTACGATCCAGGCCGGATGACTCAGCACGAGCAGACTGGGACTGGCGAATCCACGGAGTCGGTGGATAGGCTGGATCGGGATGTGCTACGACTGGCAGACGAATCACCAGATCCGCCCACATAACCGATCAGCCCCGAGGAGCTTCTTGCGTCGCCGCTGAAGGACTTCGGGGGCAATCGCTGGGTTTGGTAGCCAACTTGTTCGTACGGGCCCACAGACGGCATCTGAGGGCCTCTAGGGCGTGCAACAGGCCACGGGCTCGCCGGCGGTCGGTCAACCAGCGGGGCAGGAACAGCGACCTGACACACCGGGCAAAGGAGCGATCAATGGCACGGACGAAGCTAACCAGCGATGACGTTAGAACCCAGGTGCTCGCCAGGCAAGCAGCCATCCTGGCCGACCACGTTGCCAAAGCACTGGCTGTAATCCAGCAAGCTCGGATCGAGACCGAGCCTTTGTTGCCGTTTCCCCTGGACAAGAGTGAACGGGGAATGTTGGCCGGACTGACAGCACTTCCGGCGAAGCTCAGGACGAAGCTCAGCGGCAGGGCTGGCAAGTTCACGGTGGCCGAGGTCATCAGCCTGGTCCAGGTTGTTGCAGATTCGTTTCCGGCAGTTGAGCCCGAGCGGCAGATGATGATGTTGAACGCGGCAAACAAGCTGTGGTACTACGTCCACAGCGACGTCCTCGTGCCGGTATGGGAAGCCGAAGCCAGGAAGAGGAAACCCACCCGCCTTCTGTACCAATTGAAAATCACGCTGGTCGACGCCAAGCCCGCGATTTGGCGGCGGATTCAGGTCAAGGATTGCACACTCGACAAGTTGCACGAGCACATCCAGACAGCGATGGGCTGGACCAACTCGCACCTGCACCGCTTTGAAGTCGACGGCCAACCTTACGCCGACCCGGAACTCATGGAGGAGAGCTTCGCCGAGATGAACTGCCGGGACTCTACCATCACCCTGTTCAGCTACATCGTACCTCAGGGCAACAAGCCGTTTCGGTTTCAGTACGAATACGACTTTGGCGATTCGTGGGAGCACGAGGTCCTATTCGAGGGCTGTCCCAAGCCAGAGAAGGGCCAGAAGTACCCGGTGTGTCTGGAGGGCGAGCGTGCCTGCCCGCCGGAAGACGTGGGCGGCGTTGGGGGCTACGCCGAGTTCTTGGAAACGATCAAGGACCGGGACCACGAAGAACGCGTGGAGACGCTGGAGTCGGCCGAAGGATGGTTCGACCCCGATGAGTTTGACGCGACCACGGCCACGAAGAGCATGTGGAAGGGGTTACCGGATTGGCGAAGCATGGAGTGAGGGTGTAGCAACTTGAGCCGTTCCAGGCCTGCCAGACCGACGAAACAGGTAGTGGTGAATTAGATGACCGACTCCGACCAACAGAAATCCGAAGAGCGGAAAAATCTGGAAGCACAACTGTTCCCTGACGGCTTCACGCTTAGGGACGAGGCGAATGCGATCGTGGCGTTGGCGTTCCGTAACGGCCCCATCGAAGATCTACACGCCGGGCAGCGGTCGGAGCTCTTGTCGAACCCCGAACTGAGCAGGATCACCGACGACGAGATGAAGATGCTCATGATCAATGCGTGCGAACACGTGGCAAAGCTGTTGGAGCTGAAGGAAACCGATCCGGAGGAATACTACAAGAAGATGATGTCCTACAATCACATGTACTGCCGACAGTGGAAACGATAGGTTGTTGGGCCCGAAACGCCGACCGTCAAAGCATCTTCAGCACTCAAAAGGTCATGACCAACCACTATCATCTCGCGGACGAGCAATCCACCCCACCGACCTCTTCGAGCTACTGGGTCGTACAAGGCTCGCTGCTCGGCGGGGCCTATCCCGGTGCCCCAGTCGTAACGGGAATGAAAAAGGATACCACGATGCGCACGAGAATGGGGGCCAGCCGGAAATTTGAAAGAGCATTCAAATGGAGCCAATCGAGCCCCTTCCGCCTTCGCCTTCGCATCGGCCCTCGCCCTGCGTTTCATGG
>JADHUC010000265.1 GCA_016784735.1 Pirellulaceae bacterium
AAGGTCTTGTTCCAGGCCATCAGCGACGAGGACGTGGCAGTTCGGTTGTGGGCCACGCGGACGTTAGGCGAACTGGGCCGCGGTTGGACGCGTGTCACCAAACTGCTGACCGACGCGCAGGACGACCCCGACGAAGCCGTGCGCCAGGCGGCGGCGAAAGCTCTGGAGGAAATCAGAGCGTCCTCCGGCGCGGAGACATCAGCGAAGGTCGAAACAGGCCCGCCTGCTCGTTAGTGGTTGTGAAACAAATCGGCCTGACCGCCAAATGACAGGCACTGCACCGCAACTCGTCCGTCCTGCTGCCCGTTGTACCTCGGGCGAGCCCTTGGGGTTCCGGTGCGATCCAACTCTTCTTGCTTCACCGCGCAGAAAACGCAACCAGCCAGTCATCTTCCGTGATAACGCCCTTTTTGACGAGTAGCTCGATTAGCGTCTGCAACGCGGGCGTTTCGGCAACAATCGGCAGGTCGTCCTGGTCTCCACAGTCCGCTATCAACCCCTGCGCCTCCGGGAATCGGTCCGCCACCGTTTCCAGGATCTCCGCTGCGGATCGGTACTGTCTGGCATGCACGAGGCACGATCCAGCACTGAACAAGCTGACGGCGGCGTTCTTGGAGTCGTTTTGCAGGCGGAATAGGTCGGCCAATTCGCATTCCAGTTCGGCTGCCCGACGAAACAAGGGGCCTGCAAAGGCAGCAAGCCCCTGTTCGTTCAAAGACCGGGCTTCCAGGATGAAAGCGGATTTGACGGTCTTCAAACGCTCCATTCTTCTGTCCAGGTCGAAATCGCTATCGCTCATCATTCACTCCATCGCCCTGCTGGTGGAAGCTCAAGATGGCCTCGATCTCGTACTCTGCCAATGAATTGTCTCCTTCTAGCACACAGACTGCCTCTACCGAAGGTCAATAACATCGACACTCAGTAGATTCGGTGTGCGAGGGAACGTGTCTTCAGTTCACTTGCCTTCCCGTTCCGGCTCTTGCCGTAGCCATTCGACGAACTGACGGACGATCTGGTTCTCGCTTCGCTTGAAACGCTGGCACAGCAACTCGGTCAGTTTCTTGGAGTTGATCATCGGGAACGCCCGGCTGCGAGCGTTGCGGACATACTTGCCGCGTTTGGTGCGCCGCCAGAAAGAGACCTGCTCGTCTTGGACGCGCCACACCTCAGGTACACCGAGCTCGGCATAGATTTCCATTCGGTCGACGCTGGAACTGGTCACGTCCACCTCGATGGCCAAATCGGGAGGGGGATCGCGTTCGGGAACGTAATCGGCCTTGTCGCGGGCCTGCTAGAAGACGCGCCGGCAGAATGCGTCCAACGCATCGAGCAAGCGTGTTCTCTTCTCAGCGTCGGGCAGAAACGAGGCTCGTGAGAATTCAATTTGGATCCAGGGCATTTCGATCATGTGACGACGAGTTATGTAGCCGCCTCGAAACGGCTCGTTGACGGATATCTCGAAGTTAAACGCGTCGGCGAGGCATTCGGCCAACGTCGCCGTCCATCCCTCTGGCAATGATTGGCCGTCGACGTTGCCAAGACAAATCGGTGGGCGTTCAGCGCCCGTATCCGGGCCGACCGGCGGTCCGAGGGCAGCCATTGTGTGCCCGTCGATGCCCAGCCGCACGTTGGCGTGGCTGGCGGCGTCGCTCAGCGCCCGATGGTAGGGCCGGTAGTAGTTGGCCAGCAGTTGTTCGATCACTGTTTCCGGCGGGAAATCGTGGTATACCGGGACGTCCCAACAGGTATGCGTCTTGACCACACCGTCGCGGCGGCGGTCGTCCTCGGCACGGTTCAAGTCCACGATGGCTCGGGCGATGTCGGTGGTCACGAAGCATTCGACGTGGTCGCGCAGGCTGTAGATTTCCGACGCGCCTTCGTCACCGTCGGCAGAGATCTCGTCCGGCGTAAGACGGCAGAACGGTTCAACCTCCGGCGGGGCGATCAAGCCGGCGTGAGGCACGGACAGCACAAACGGCAACTTCATCGCTGCGGCCCTCCGGCAGCCCCGTCGCGACGGGGATCAGCAACGCCAAGAAAACGCTTGTTTTCCTGCATCACCAGTTGTACACAACCGAGGTAGAACGAATAGGGATTGCGCCGCCGAATGGTGAAACCTCGCCGCTCCAGCGCACGCGGTATGTCGTCCCGCATGCGGGCGGCTTCCAGCGACACGACTCCGCCGATGCTGCAGTGCAAACGCGGGCCGGCCACGGCGTCAAAGGGCGGTTGGTGCTGCAAACGCAGAAGCACCTGCATGATCGACGGTGTAATCCGCTCGCTGCCCGGCGAGCCCAAGGCCAGCCACGGCCGTCGGCCACGAAACACGATCGTCGGCGCCACGCTGGCCCAAGGGACGGCATTGGGGCGCAGGTAGTAGGGATGGGCTATGTCTTGATACTCGAAGGCCGACATGTAATTGTTGTACAGGAATCCCAAGTCGGGCGACGCCGCGAACGAGCCGAAGACTCGTTCGATCGACTGAGTCAAGGCCACTACGTTGCCAAAACGGTCCATGACGGACAGATGCGAGGTCTCGCCGTGCGTTTTGATCCTCTTGCGGATCTGCCCGGCAACCTGCGTCGCGTAATCGGCGCTCATCATGTGCCGGTCGTCGATTTGCGAGTAGAAGGTGGGATCGTACGGCCGGTCGCGGCGATCGAGAAACGCTCGTCGAATCACTTCTGCCAAGGTCACGGCGCCTCTCGGCGTATCGGCTCTGTGCAATCGCTCCGGCAGGTTCTCCAGGATATTCAGCATCTCCACCAAGGTGCGTCCGGCCCCGGGAGGTGGAAACGTGATCACCCGGTACCCACGAAAATGGCATGACACGGGCCGTCGTTCGATTGGACGGGGGATTTGAGCGAGATCGTCTCGGTGCAAGAGACCGTCGTTGGCCTGCATGTCATCATGGATTTGGCGAGCGATCTGCCCTCGGTAGAAATCCTTGACACCGCGTTTGGCGATTCGTCGTAGTGTCTCGGCCAAGACAGGTTGCTGGAGTTTCGCACCCGCCGGATACGCGCGGGCACTGTTTCTCAGAAAAAACGGGGCCGCAGTTCCATTCTTCAGATATTTCAATTCACGTTTCGTCAGCCGGTTCTGCAGAATGCTGACCGGGTACCCATCGTCGGCAAGACGGATAGCCGGTTGGATGACCCGGGCGAACTTCATGGTACCGTAGTGGCGCAGAGCGTAATCGAGAGTAGCCAGAGTGCTGGGTACCGTCGTAGCAGCGTGGCCTCGCAGGCGTCCTTCCTTGTCCTGGACCGCTTCCGGGGCGGCCCGATTGGGCGCTCGGGACGAGCCGTCCAGTGCAAACGTCCGTCGTGGTTCCGCCGTGTGGACCAGCATCATGGTCTGGCCACCAATACCGGAAGCGGCTGGCTCACAGACGCCCAACGCCAGACTCGCCGCAACAGCAGCGTCGACCGCGTTGCCGCCTTGTTCCAGAATCTCCCTGCCGGCTTCCGTCGCACACCAGTGGGCCGTGGCGATCATGCCAACCCGGGAAGCCGCAACCCGCTGGGGCTCGACAATACGAGCTTCTTCGAGTTCGAGTTGATCGGTGTCGATCTGCGTTCTTGCTTTCCACGCCATATTGTCTCTTTCCGCTAAGTCGACTTTATACTAAAAAGCAATTGTTGTTACGAGCGAACATGTCTTTTGGCCGTTTGCCGCTTGAGATTATTGATCAATGTCACCGATTTGGCGATAGCAACAGGCGTTCCTGCCGCTAATCAAACGTCTACCTGCAATAATGGATGGATGATCAGAGGATGATACGACGTGTGAATGGAGCGAGTAGCGTGTTTCGGGTACGACAGAAGGTAGGCAAGTACCGTATCGAACGCCGGCTGGGCGAAGGCGGCTTTGCCATTGTCTACCAGGCGATGGACACGATCGAGGGTCTGCGAGTCGCCTTGAAGGTTCCTCATCCAAAACTGGTCAATGACGACGTGTTGAGGGATTTTCGCAACGAAGTCCGTCTGACGGCAAAGCTTGACCATCCCAATATTTTGCCCCTGAAAGATGCCAACTTCATCGGCGACCATTTTGTGATCGCGTTCTATCTGGGCGAAAGGACACTCAGCGATCGGTTGCGCCGGCGAATGGCGCTGGAAACGGCGTTGGACTACTCCGAACAGATATTAGAGGGTGTGGCATATGCCCACCGGATGAAGGTCATTCACTGCGACGTGAATCCGGACAACGTGCTCATTTTTTCGGGCAATCGTCTCCGTTTGGCCGATTTCGGTATCGCCAAGGTCGCCCAGAAGACCATCCAGGGGTCGGGCACGGGAACAGTCGGCTACATGGCCCCGGAACAGGCATTGGGAAGGCCTTCGGCCAAGTCGGACGTGTTTTCAGTCGGTCTACTTGTCTACCGCATGCTCACGGGGCAACGTCCCGAGTGGCCATACGACTGGCCGCCGCCGGGCTACCGGCTACTGCGACGAAAAGTCGATCCCGAATTGATTGCTTGTTTACGGCGAGCCATCGACCTGAATCCTCGAAAACGTTTTCGCGATGCCAACCAATTCTTGGGTGTTTTCCGCAAGGCCAAGAAGCGGACCCTCCGATGCGCCGCGGAACGGCGCGAGAAACGGCGGTAGGAGACGGCGTTTGTGGATGTCTTGCCTGCGCGTCTCGCCGACGTCGCGTGAGAGCGAAAACGACTCTGGTCTTAACGGAGGAGCCTAAGACGGCGAAGAAGCAATTCACAGCGTGGCCATGTCGACATTGTCGAAGTTGCGACCGTAGAATTGCATGTACTGGACCTTGCGATCGATCGCTTCGATCACGTAGCGTGCGAAGTCGATTTTGGTGAACTGCTGGGCGCTGCCCAGTCCGCCGGGACTGAAAACGTTGATCTCCATCATCTTGTCGCCCACGATGTCCAGGCCCACCAGGAACATACCGTCCTGGACCAGTTTGGGGCGGACGATCTCGGCGATGCGCAAAACGTCGTCGTCGACAACGGCTTCCGCCTTGACACCCCCGGCATGGATATTGGAACGCATGTCGCCGCCCGTGCGCACGCGGCGAAACGCCGCGTACTTGCCCTTTACCCGTAGGGGGCGGCCATTCATCATGAACAACCGCATGTCGCCGTGTTCGGCCGCTGGAAGGTATCCCTGGGCGATGATATAGCCGTCCCGGCTGACGGCGTCGATCATTTGATTCAGGTTGGGGAGGTCTTCCGGCCGTACGAGAAACACGCTGGCCCCGCCGGAGCCCTGCAGGGGCTTGATGACGATGGTGCCCTGGTCGCGGGCAAACGCTTTAATCTCTGTGTGGTCACGCGTGATCAACGTGTTTGGGCGAACTTCTTCCGGAAACACCTGGAAGTACATCTTGCTGGCGGCCTTGGCCAAGCCATTTGGATCGCTCAGCACGATCACGCCCTTCTGCATTGCCAACCGCGCGAATTCCGTTGCCACGGTTGTCGCCCAGGGTCGCTTGCTGACGTCATCCGAAGGGACGTTGCGCAACATCAGGACATCTAAGTCGTCGACCGTGATGCGTTGGCAGACGGCGTTCTTGCCCTGAATATCAGCCATGTAGCTGGTGGAATTCTTGTATTTGGTTTTGGGAACGGTCCTCGCGCGGGCTCGAATCGTGCCATCCGGATCGTACGCCAGATCGCCGACGCCCATCACCCACGGTTCATGCCCCCGGTTGACGGCCGCTGCGCCCAGACGACTGGTCGTGTAAATACCCTCTTCGGTCTTGATTTCGTTGACAACGAATCCAATTCTCATGGCGATCACTGCTTCATTGAAAGCTCAGAGCACCCACGGCCAGGCTATGTGTTTTTTGTACGTAGTATTACACGTTGCCGCCTCTTCGTTCCAGGGCGCTTGTGATATTATTCGAGCCTTCCTCCCTGGAAGAGGATGGCAACCAGTCGCCGCTATCCGTCCAGCAGGTCGAGCACTGTCGTGCTTTGTCGCAACCGCTGAAGTCGCTCGGCCACCGTGCCTTCCGGCCGGTGCCTGGCCCTGACATCGACACGGAAGCTAGTCGGTCCTGCCTTGCAATAGCATGATGTGCATGCTATCGTGGCTGCATGATTGTGAGTTTTCGCGACAGAGGTATGGAAGACGTTTTCAACGGCCAGAACACCAAAGCCGCCAAGAAGGCGTGTCCCGTGACTCTGTGGCGTGTCGCTAGACGCAAGCTCGACCAACTGGACTCGGTTGTCAGACTGGACGAGTTGCGAATTCCACCGGGCAATCACCTGGAGGCGTTACACGGAGACCGCAAAGGACAACACAGCATTCGGATCAATGATCAATACCGCATCTGTTTCGTGTGGACGGATACAGGTCCGGCTGATGTGGAAAGCGTGGATTACCACTAGTCTGAACGGGAAAGGCCCAATATCAGTTATGCGAATTCCAACCCACAGGCGACCAACGCATCCGGGCGAGATGCTTCTAGAAGAATTCCTCACACCGATGGGGATCACGCAGCGGGAGTTGGCTGACTCAATTCACGTGCCGTATCAACGCATCAACGAGCTTGCCAATGGACGTCGGGGCATGACGCCTAGTACCGCTCTTCGGTTAGCCAAGTATTTTGGAACTTCGGCTGATTTTTGGATGAACTTGCAGTTGCGCTGCGATATTTATCAAGCACAGCGACGGGAACAAAAGCAGTTGAAAAGCATCCGGCCACATGCCACATCGGCCGGCTAAAATCCTATGATAGCGACAACGGATGGTACCGACTTGTCCTTGCACCGCGCTCCTGCAGACGTTCCGACCATGCAGACTGCAGGCTATAGCGTACACATATCCACATTGTCGAAGTTGCGGCCGTAGAAGTTCATATAATTCACCTTGCGTTCCAGGGCGTTGATGACGTATCGGTTGAAGTTGATTTTCGTGAACTTGTGGGCGCTGCCCAGACCGCCGGGACTGAAAACGTTGATCTCCATCATTTTGTCGCCCACGATGTCCAGACCGACCAGGAACATTCCGTCCTGCACCAGCTTGGGCCGTACGATCTCGGCAATTCTTAGCACCGCATCGTTCACTTGGGCTTCGGCCAGCCGGCCACCGGCGTGGATGTTTGATCGCATGTCGCCGCCGCTGCGGACCCGGCGGAATGCGGCGTATTTCCCCCTCACTTGGAGCGGCCGGCCGTTCATGACGAACAATCGCATGTCGCCCTCTTCCGCAGCAGGTAGGTACTCCTGGACGATGACGAATCCGTCACGACTGACGGCGTCGATCATCTGGTTCAGGTTGGGCATGTCGTCGGGGCGGACCAGGAATACGCTTGCACCGCCCGAGCCCTGCAGCGGCTTCAATACGACCCGTCCCTCTTCTTTGGCGAACGCTCGGATTTCGTCCCGGTCCCGCGTGATCAAGGTGCGAGGGCGCACCTCTTCCGGGAACAACTGAAAGTACATCTTGCTTCCCGCTTTTGCCAAACCGTTCGGATCGTTCACCACAATCACACCGTGCCGCATGGCCACGCGGCCGAACTCGGTGGCAACCGAGGCTGCCCAAGGACGCTTGATGAAATCGTCCGACGGCACGTTGCGCAGCATCATCACGTCCAGGTCGTCTACGGTGATTCGCTCCCGAACGGCTTTGACCCCCTGGAGATCCTTGAGATAGGTCTCGTGAGATTTGTAGGACTTCTTGGGCACCGACCGGGCCCGTGCGCGAACATACTCGTCGGGATCGTATGCGATATCGCCCACTCCGAACACGAACACATCGTGCCCTCGATTGACTGCCTCACATCCCAGCCGAGTCGTCGTATAGCCAGATTCCTCGGTCATTACTTCATTGACTACAAAGCCGATTCTCACGGTATGCTCCCTTCCATGCCACCAGGATGATCGGGGCCACGAACAGAATGTCGCGACCGACTTCAATTATATGCGTCTCAACGTTTTCAGCACCGCGCGAACTGTAGACTGCAGGGCATCGCCGATTGAATCAATCAGTTCGCGGTTCGGTTCGCCCGTCCACTCGTCCATGAAGATTTTTTTGATTTCGATAGCCAACGCTACGCCCGTATCCGGGAAGTTCTCGTGGATCCAACGCGGCCAATTCCCGCCAAAGAACTTCACGTTTTCCCGGACATCAAGCCGACCGCCCGGAAAATCGAACGCCCGCAACGTTTCGATAAAGGTATCCACGACCGGCCCCCAACGTTCACGGTCCATGGTCCGGGTGCCAATATTGACCTGAGGATTGCCTTCGGGATCGGCTGTGGGACCGTCCGAACCGTTACGGCGGTGGTTGTACGAGTGCAGGTCGTAGACCACGAAGCGCCCATGCGCCCGCTCCATTTCCCCTAGCAGTTCACCCATGGCGCTGTAAAAGCTGTCGTATTCCGCCAACGAGCGATCGAACAGACCGTTCGGCGGATCGTCTCGCCAAACCGTAAGTCCCCAAGCGTCATCCGGCCTGCGGTACACCGCCTTGTCGCGAGGCCGGTTCAAATCGACTTCGAACCGCGATCGGGTGCTGACAACCCGCGTCGGAGCCACACGGGTCCATTCGGCCGTGAACGGATCTTCCTCGCGAAGCCGGGTGGCATCGTCAAGTGCCAGCAATTCGGCCACTTCGTCGCGCACGTCGTTACCGTCGTGTATCGCCGTTGCAACCAACGGCCCGCCTCCGGCGTGCAAACGCCAAATGGGCTCGCTATCCACGGTTGGATTGACCATCAGAGATCTCCACGCACAATCCTGGCGCGAGCCCGTCCGAGCTCGCATCCATACCTTTGTCCGAACACTCGCGAATCCAAGCACAGAACACAATGGCGGGCCTGCAAAGCAATGTGCGTGCCATTGAAGCTTACGGACGACGGAAGTACGTTCAGACCGGATTCAGAACGTAGATGAAAGCGAACGCCCACTGGGTGCCGGGCTGGTCCTGGCCGTCGAGTTCCTTACGGTTCGATGATCACAAACGGGATCGTCGGCAGGGAAGCCAGCGCGGCACGGCGTTGTTTTCCCGCGGCCTTTGACTTGGCAGCGTTGGTCTTTTTCGAAGCAGCGCTCAGGGTCAACTTGCCTCGCTGGCCGGGCTCGACTTTGGTCGCGTCACTGTGCAGCACGATCTGAAGGCTGCCGCGTGACGACGAGACTTGCTGGATATCGAGCCCATCGGGCGGGTTCTTCAATTGGAGCTTGACGTTGCCCAGGTAGATGGCTCTGGAAGCAGCCAGTTTGACGCTGGCCGTCCCTCCCGCCGGGATTCTCACCGGCAATTCATCGACTACTTTCAATACAACCTTGGACGCAGCCTTCGAGGCTGGCTTGGAGCCAGGTTTCGAGGCTGGCTTCGTGAAACGTCTGTTTGGAACGCGTCCCAAGACGGCTACCTCGAATTCCTGGACGGGCACCAGGTGCCGATAGAGGAAAGCCTGCATCAGGTCTTCCGCCGGCACGGCGCGATGGGAGACGGTCTGCCCGTTGATCGTGGCGCGGCCCTCCATGTGCAGTGTCACGGGCTTCTCGGCCGGTGCGACGGTCAGCGTGATGCTCGCTTGGTCCTTGCCGGCGGGAACCAAGCCACCCGTGAGCCGGAAGCCTTCGGGGGCGTCTTTCAGTTCCAGCTTGATCTCATCCGAGAAGCCGTCCCTGCGGACAGCGTACACGGTGATCGGGACCGTCGCACTGTTCCGCACGCTGACGCTCGATGGCACGATTCGCAGGGCGAAATCGGGTCGCGGCGGGCTAATGCGCAGACGATACGCATACTCTGGCCCCCCGGCTTGCTGGGCGTCGTCGAGCGTGACGTAGTAGACACCGTCGGCCGGCAACGTGAAGGAGATCCAGGAATCGGCATGATGGGTGTTCAAGCCCGATCCTTTATCCTCATGATCGTCGTTCAGCGCCAACTGCTTGCCGGAGGCGTCGGTTAGCTTCAATAGAGAATCCAGCGGCGAATCGAGGCGGCGGGCATAGATCTCGGCCACGATCTCTTGGCCGGCGCGACCTTCGAAGCGGAACACGTCTCGATCGCCGGGTGCGTCGATGCGGCCGTTGACGGTGATCGGCAGCGTGATGGATTGAGCCTTTTCGGTCGGGTCATTCGGTTCCTGTTCCACACATTCGGGCAGCGTGTCTACGGCAAACGGCACGCTGTTGGAAACCTGTTGGTCCTCGTGTACAGACAGCGGATAGATGCCCGGATCTCCGTCCTTGCCGTTCATTGCGAGGGTAGTCACCGGCAAGTTCCAGCCATGCAGTTCGACAGTCGTGTTCTCGCCGACCGGACCGCCCAGGGGGAACACGTCGGTCACGTAGGGCAGTTCGCCCACTGTGATGCGATAGACGAAATCTTCGCGCCCGCGGTAAATGGCGTCCTTGATCTCCACCACGTACTCGCCGTCTCCAGGGATCTCGCAGTGCAAAACCGGATCGGGCTTGAAACGAAAGTCGTCGGCATACGCCACTTCCTTGCCATCGGCGTCGTAGAGCGCCAAGGTGGCCTGAAACCATCCGGGCACGGCATCGGCCAGATACGGGATCAGCGAGCGCGCACTAGCGGCGACGACCAGTTGCTGGCCTTTGCGAGCCGAAAAGCGATAACGGTCAACGTCACCTGGCGTGATCTGTCCGTTGACCGTGGCAGGCAGCGTGATCGTTGGCTCTGCCTCGGGCTTGGGGCCTTTGGCACGTTGGCCGTACCTGGAAGCCGAAGCGGGTCTTGATTCCTCAGCCGTCTTCGCGGCTGTTTCTGAGAACTCGGGCAGTTGCCCGACACAAAACACCAGCGGGTTGGTCAAGCCGGTTGAGGTGATCAGTCGCAGCTCTCGTTCCCCGGGCCGAGCATCCGGAGTCGTCGTGATTTCTACCGTGACGGTTTCGGCAATCGCGGGAGTTGCTGGCTTTCTGACAGAGTTGGCGAGTTTCTTTCTGATTTCCGCGATTTCTCGAAAGACGGCTTGGTCCTTATTCTTCTGCTTCTGCAGCGTTTGCAGTCTGGCCCGCAGAGCGTTCATCTCTTTCGAAGTCAGCCGTGGCGTCTGGTCGGCCAATTTGGCCTGTACTCCGTCGCCAGAGACCAACGCGCCGTTTGCGCCCTGGAGATACTGTCCGCCAACGGTCACCTCGAACGTGGCGCCTTGTTGGCCACCAGCGGGATAGACGTAGCCGATGCGCGGAGCGCGCGAATTGGACCGTTGCGCCCACGCGGCCGGTGCTATCGCTAACAGAGCCGCTAACACGAAAACCATTTGCGATCGAAAGAAACTCATCACACACTCCTCGATTTAGCATGGGCCGAGAAACAAGCGTCCGATTTTTGTGGGATAGGCTTCCAGCCTGTCGAGCGAATGATCAGACAGGCTGGAAGCCTATCCCACCGTTCGACGACCGACCCTACCCGTCCTGCGACATCTGTTTCTCGAACGGTCCTTACATGATTTCCGTCAAGCGGCCGCCCATGGTTACGCCGTCCGCCTCAGACGCCGTAACGCGGATATCCAAACCATCCGGATGCGGCAGCTTTCCATTCGGATCGATGCCGAGCAACTCGTACATGCTGGCCAATAGATCGACCGGATAGACGGGCCGATCCTTGACCGTTTCCCCTTTGGCGTCCGAAGACCCAACCACCTGGCCGCCTTTGAATCCGCCGCCCGCGACCAGCACCGAGAACACGTTGCCGAAGTGGCCACGTCCGCCGCTCCACGGAGGGTTCCACTGGATCTTGGGCGTTCTGCCAAACTCGCCGCAACACCAGACGATCGTGTCTTCCAGCAGGCCATGATCCGACAGATCCTGCAACAAGGTCGCCAGGCCGTTGTCCAGTTCCGGCAGTTTCCGCCGCAACGTTTGGAAATTCTGCTTGTGCGTGTCCCAGCCTCTGTAGTTGATGGTCGTGTAGACTACTCCGCGTTCCACCAGCCGCCGCGCCAGCAGGCAAGACTGGCCAAACGTCGTGCGGCCGTAGCGCTCGCGCAACTCGTCACTTTCCTGCGTCAGATCGAACACCTTGCCGGCGTCGCCCAAGATCAAGTCGTAGGCTTCTCTTTCACACTTCTCGGCCAGCGCCAACTGGGCGTTGTCGGGCATGGTCTTCTTCAGCGTATTCAACTGATGGAGCAAGTCGCGGCGACGGCGCTGCCGCTGGTCGGTGATGCCCTGCGCCACGACGCCCTCCACAACGAATGGCGTTTGAGCCGGGTTGCCGCCCGTGGCAAAGGGCTTGTAGCGAGTTCCCAGAAAGCCAGCTTCTGAAAACCGCCCCTGCGGAGTGGTCAAGACGATGTAGGGCGGAATCAGCCCTTTGTATCCGGCGTCATAACCCTTGAACAGCGAGACCACGGCGCCCGCAGACGGAAACACGTCGCGGCCGCCTTGCGGTCGGCCGGTCTGAACCATGTAAGCCGCCGTCTCATGGCCTCTCACACCGTGGGTCATGCCGCGGATCAGGGAATACTTGTCGGCCTGCTTGGCCAATTCGGGAAGCAGTTCACAAATCCTGATTCCGTCTACATTCGTAGAGATGGGACTGTTGAATTGCCCGCAATAGTCATTACCCGCTTCCGGCTTCGGATCGAAGGTATCCAGGTGCGATGGTCCGCCCCACAGCCAGATTTGAATGACGGACTTGGACTTCGCCTTCGGCGGTTGCGGGATGGCTACGGCAGGCGCGGCTAAGCGGTCGGCCATCAGCAGGCCGGTCGAGCCAAGTATTCCACGGCGCATTGCCTCGCGCCGGTCGATCGACGCGCCTCGGTCAACTTGGCCAACCTTCAAGGGTTCGGCAATCGACGGATGCTTTGTGCTCATTCTTTCACCTTGATGTTGGAGGACGAGTTGTCCCACTTGCCCCGGCCACTCGCGATATCGCAAGGCCACGGTTTTGGTCGTTTGGATTTCGGTATTTGAATTTGTTTCGGATTTAGGATTTCGAGTTTCGGATTTCTTCCCGGTTAGTGCCGATGAAGGAATTCGGCGCTGTTGATCAGAGCCCAGACGAGATCCACCATGGCCTCGCGCCCAGTGGCGCTGAACCGAACGGTAGACCCACGCCGGGGTTTTCGGCCCGTAGCCTCGCTCGCACTGGCGCCGTCGGACTGGGCATACGTTTCCACGGTCTTCAGTTCTTCTTCCGTCGGAAACCGCGAGAGAACCGTCAGATAAATCTCCGTTACGCTGTCGCGTGCACTCTTGCGTGAGACCAATAGTCGCTGCAGATTCGGCCCTTGTTCGATCTTGCGCTGGACATGGCTGGAATTTAGCAGGTGCAGCCACTGATTGGCCGTGGGACGATTGCTGCGTTCTGATTCCAAGCCGGTATCGCGCGACGGACGTCCGAACATTTCGAGGAAGGAACTGGTGATACTTCCGTCAGCCAGTGCAATCGAACGTTGATCTTCCGGAATGAAGGTGAACGGCTCCGGGATGGGGCTGGTATACTTCTCCGTGGTCCCGGTGATCTGGTTCAGGGCGTCGATCAACACCTCCGCCTCGAGCCGCCGCAACGGATAGTAGGCGAAATTGGCCGCAGCCTCCGGCGTCTCGGTGCCGGGAATAGACGAAAGCTGGTAGGTCTGCGAATTCAGGATCAGCCGGTAAAGGTGTTTCACATCGTAGTCAGCCGCGATCAGTTCCTTTTCCAGATGGGCCAACAACTCAGGGTTACTCGGCGGATTGTCCGGGCGGATGTCGTCCGGCTCGTGAATGATGCCTCGCCCCAGCAGCCAAGACCAGACACGATTGGCGATGTTGCGGGTGAACCAGGGATTCTCTGGAGTGATCAGCCAATCGGCGAGAGCTTTCCGCGGATCCTGGTCCGAAGAAAGCCGGGCCTCGGTTCCGTCTGGGAAAACCGCTGGCGCCGGCTCACCGTTTTCGTCCCCAGACTCTGCCTTTTCTGGAGCGAAACGAACGATTTGCTCTTTCCACTCCGCCGTACCCTTGTACTCGATCTTCGAGAAAAAGGCCGCCATACCCGACAGCCGGTCCTTCGGCCACTTCTCGGCACGAGTTCCCATGAAGGTCAGCGCCACGGTCTGGGCGATACCCTCCGGCTCGCGGTTTTGCATGCCGCGGTAGAAATTGACCTGAGGCACACGGAAATTGCTGCCGCTGGCGGTGAGCATTTCGCGGACGAAACGGTCATACGGCACGTTGTCCTTGATGCTGGTTCGGATCCAACGATGGTAGAGCTGGACCGCGTTGGGCCACAAATTGATGGGGAATTCCGCCTTGACCCGCAACAGATCGCTCCATTTCATCGCCCAATAATCGGCGAATTCATCTCGTTCCATCAGACGGTCGATCAGGGCTCGGCGTTTGTCCGGGTCGCGGTCATCGAGGAACTCACGCGCCTCCTGCGACGTGGGCAATGTGCCGATCACATCCAAATAGACGCGGCGAACGAACACTTCGTCCAAAGACGCCTTGGCCGGTTCGATCCCCAACTGCTTCAACCGATCGAAGACCAATGTGTCGATCTTGCCCTCGACGGCCACTTCAACAGAGCTTTCAAAAAGGGATACGGCCTTGTCGCCTTCGCCCGCACCGGCCAGCGTCGCCATCAGAACAATCGAAGAAAACATGAAGCTATCCATATCTGCAGCCTAAGCAAGACAAGCGTAATCCACCAAGATGAGCGTATTCCAGTTCCGACACATCCACATGAATACAGTTGTACCAGGCGGGAAAGACTGAGCCAGTCCGTAAGTCCCGCTCGAACGCCAATGTAGGGTCGCAGTGGTAAGGCACCAAACCACGTGCGGTCCGGTGCTCTATCATCCGGCCACCCGTAATGGAAACGAGACGGGCCGGAATCAGACTCCGACCCATCTTCTGTTGTCCGTCAGGTCAGCGCAAAGCTGCTGTCAGACTTTTACTCCGGTCGCTCTATTCGGCGGCCTTTTTCTTGGCGCGGGGTTTCCTCTCGCCACCTTTCTTGCCGCCCTTCTTGCCGCGCTCTTTGATGCCTGCTTTCTCCTTTTGTTCGGCAGTGAGGAGGCCCATCACTTCCTTCATCATGGCGGCTTGGCAATCTCGCGCTTCCTTCATTGCAGCCTTCTGCTCTTCGGTCAGGGTCACGGCCTTCTTCAGCTCATCACCCTTCTTGCCTTCTTCCCTGGCCTTCTTCATCGCGGCCTTTTGCTCGTCTGTCAAAGCGGCTTTAGCGCGGGCCTCTTTCGTCTTTTCGGCGGTCGCCGCAGCCAACGTCTTGATCTTAGCGACCTGCTCTTCGGTCAACTCGGCTTTCTCAAGCTTCTTCAGGATTCCCGCCGCCGGATCCGGCTTCTTGCGAACTTTCCTCGTCTTCTTCTCCTGAGCGACCAGCGGCATGGCGATAACAACCGCCAGCGACAACGACAACAGCGTTCTTACGACACTCTTCATAGATTCTGACTCCTCAAAACAAAAGACAAACCCTGTCTCCCGCATCATCCCGACGCGCGAGACACAACAACAACTGAAACAAACCTCCCGTCCTCCAAACTGACGGGAGGAACTACAATGGCCTATCACTGACTGACCTTAACAGTACCCTTCTTGGTGCCGCGGCTCATTCTCTGTTGCTTCAGCCGCTTGCTACTGCTGGTCAGCAACAGGAATTCCTTTTCAATCACCTCCAAACGACCGGTACTGTATCGCTTTACCTGATCGTCGATCTTTCGCAGGCGTTCAAGCTGCTTTTCGCGCTCGCCGAGCAACAAGCGGAGCCTCAGGTCGACTCGTTGGCCCAACAGCGACCGAAGCTCTTCTCGGAGAGCATCGTCGTTCTTCATCGTCATTCGAGCCACGAGCAACTGGATTTTCGACTGAACAACCCAGTTATCAAGTTCCAATTCGTATCGCTTGCGATCTCGCCGTTCGATCTGCATCAGCCGCTCCCGCGCCTTCCACAGGTCGCGAACCGCCTTGTGGTAATCAGCAGGGCTGCTAGTTTGCAGGTGTTCGACCAGGTCTGCGAGTTCAGCATGATGCAAACGCACGAACTGCATGACCTCCTTTTCCTGCTCTGCGGTGACCTCGCTCGTACGCCACGGCTTGACCTTCTTGGCTGATCGCATTGGTTCCGAGCCGCCTGTCGGAGCATCTCCGACAAGCATGAGGAGCGCGAGGGCTACCGGTAGGAGGCCTATCCAGTGCGTCATTCAGCCGTCCTCCTCTTCTCTTGACTCGCTATGCGCTTCGAGCGCAACCACGGCCGAGAACATCCAATCGGGCACGGACATGGCAGCAGTGTCTTCTGCGGCCACCGGCAGTTCGCCAGAATCGGTTACCTGCAGCAGGGCCCAAGCGTCGCCCTGTTGGTCGGCAAGTTCCAAACGCGTTTCACTCCACACGAGGGCAAGCTCAGCCGCGGCAGTTGAAGGCCTCTCGCTCACATCGGTCGATGTGGATTCGTCGTGCCGCAACAGCCAATGACACACGACGGCCACTAGCACGCACGTGGAAAGACAGGCCACAAGGCGAAGTGGCCGCTGAAGGCGCGAACGTCGCGCGGGAGAGAGCGTCACCGGCTTCGCTTCCTCGGCCGCACGAATGGCGTTTGTCAACTCGACAGCTCGCGATACAGCATCACGGGCGGTCTGATCGTGCGCAAGGCGGCCCTCGAAATCGCTCACTTCATCGGAGGCGAGTTCGTCGGCAACGTACCGAAAAGCCAGCCAGTCTAATTCCTCACGATCCGCCGAGTTCATCGCTCGCGCTCCAGTCTTGCCCGCAGTTTCTTCAAAGCCGCCCGCATTCGACCCAAGGCCGTGCCCAGCGGTATCCCCAGTTCTTCGGCAATCACCGTGAAAGTCTTGTCCTCATAGATCCGCATTCGAACAACTCGTCGCTGTTCAGCGGGCAACTCCTCAATCGCCCGACGGACTTGTTCGACCGTCTCCGCCTGCAACAACAGGCTTTCCGCCGATTCCCCTGCGGCTTCACGAGACCAAGCTGCTCGCTGCCGAGCCGCATCGTCCACCGCCTGACGCCGGCGAACCAGCATCGCCTCGCGATAGGCAACACGATAGAGCCAAGCTCTACGTGACTCCTCCTGTACCTCACGACCCTGCTCGACCAGCTTGGCGAAGGTCGCTTGGAGCACATCGCTGGCAAGGTGCGCGTCCCGCAGCAGGCCAACAAGAAATCGCTGCAATTCACCGCCGTACCGGCGGTACGATTCCGCTACTATGGCGGGATCGCTCTTGCCTTTGCCACCAGATGACAATGGATACGGCTCCCGCCACTTTTTGGCTTTCCAACGCGACTGGTCACTAAGAAGATGCGCATACCAATGCGATTATTGTAGCAAATCTGGAAAATCTCCAAGATCTAAGCGAAGCGAACGCAACGCCTAGGAGTCAGGATTCACTGCTGCTTCCTTTTCAGCAGATCCAGAACCGTGGTGCTCTGCCGCAGCCCTTCCAGGCGGGCAAGGGCATCGGGACGAGTCATGTACCGCGGCGTTAGGGGGGGATCGCTCAACACCTTGCGCCATTGAAGCTCGCGGATGATGGCTACGTGCCGCGGGGCAATTTTGCCGACGAAAAGGGGCTCCAAGTCGCCGCCGCCGGCCAGGTACTCGAGGATCCGGCACAACCCACGAAGATAGACTGCGTCTTTGGTGAAACCACCGCCTCGGTAAATTCGCATTGTCACATTGAATGCCACTCGGAGGGCGAAGTGATGGCTGCGGTGCAATTCACGAAAAGTCTCCAAGAACGACGCGCCGTCAAGCATCA
>JADHUC010000266.1 GCA_016784735.1 Pirellulaceae bacterium
GGCGGTGTTCCCACTCACGCGACTGCGACCAGAGCAAGTGGCAGGGGGTATGATTCAAGCCGCCTCGCTCACGACGATCGATGCCGACTCGCACATCATCTCGCAACTGATTCGCTTCAATGAACAAAATCAGTTCATCCAACGGTATGGCGATACGGGTGAAGACGAATTCGAAGGTCGAGCTGGAACAATTGCACAGCGTTTGCTCATGATGAACGGTCAGTTAGTGAAGGATCGGACGAAGCCAAATCCGTTCATGAATGCCACGACAAGGATCTCGACGCTGGCTCCGTCGGACGAGAAAGCTGTCGAGACATGTTACCTAACGGTCCTATCTCGACTTCCGTCGGCCGCCGAACAAGCACACTTCCTAAAACTGATCAGCGGAACGAATGGCGACGATCGCTCGGAGCGTCTTGAGGATCTATACTGGGTCTTGGTGAACGGCACTGAGTTTTCCTGGAATCATTGATCCCCTACCGACTTTCCCCTGAGCCACCATGCTCGCCCGCATCTTTCTGATTGCCAGCGTGTTCGCCGCGTCACCGCTTGACGCTGCCGAACCGCCGATTACCTCCGCCACATTTACGCTTGATGGCAAGTCCATCGTCGTCGGTTCACAAAGTGGGCTGAAGGTTTACGCGTTGCCCGATCTTGCGAAACAACGAACGCTAGATACTAGCTTAACGCATATAAACGACCTCGCTTTCTCACCCGATGGCAAGACGATAGCCGCCGTTGGCGGGCAAGCGGCGGAGTCGGGCGACATCGAGTTACTCGCATGGCCCGAGCTGAGCCTCGTTCGTCGACAGACCGTCGGCGAGGACTTGTTGTATCGGGTTGCTTGGCGGAATGATTGCGAGATGATTGGTGTCGCCGGCTCCGACCATAGCATCTCTCTGCTCGATGGATCCGCACACATCGTCCATCAACTCGAAGGTCACTCGCAAGACGTGGTGGCAGTCGCCTTCTTGCCAGATGGGTACTTCGTTTCGGGGAGCCGGGACAGCACGCTCCGAGTTTGGCAGCAATCCTCCAAGGACTTGATCCGCACGCTGAATAACCACACGAATGAGATCCACGACGTCGCAGCTCGCCCTGGTCCGACGAAGCCGCCGCACGTAATCGCCTCATCCAGCGCGGACCGAACGGTCCGGTTCTGGTTGCCTGTCCGAGGTCGATTGATGCGATTCGCGAAATTGCCAAGTGCGGCGCTCGACATCGAATGGACTTCCGATGGTGCGATGCTGGTCGCAGCTTGTGCGGATGGTCACGTTCGCATCATCGACCCCGACACCGTACAAATCGTACGCGATGTGGAAGTCGGAAATGGCTGGCTGTACACGATTGCGATCTCGCCAAACGGTGACGATCTCTTTGTTGGCGGAGTGAATGGACTGATGCAAGTGGTGAAGATCCGTTAGTTTGATACGAAAACCTTGGCTTAACTCACACCCTCCCATGCGAGGCAACTTTGTCAGCCGATTCTTTCAACGACCACATGATGCACGCGATTAAACTCGCAAGACGTGGTGAAGGGGCGGTCGAACCGAACCCGATGGTGGGCTGCGTTATCGTGCGCGATGATGAAGTTGTTGGCGAAGGATGGCACCAACAGTTTGGCGGGCCTCATGCGGAAGTTCTGGCGCTAAACGACGCTGGTGACGACGCTCGCGGAGCGACGATGTCCGTAACGCTTGAGCCGTGTTGCCATCAAGGGAAGACGCCGCCTTGCGCGGATGCGATGGTACGATCTGGCATTAAGCATGTCGTAGTCGCTCAACGAGACCCGTTTCCGAAAGTATCTGGCGGCGGGTTACGCGTCTTGCGGGAGGCTGGTATCACGGTTGACGTCGGCGTCTGCGAGGGCCCGGCGCGCCGACTAAATGCTCCCTACCTAAAGCTTGTCGAAACGGGAAAGCCTTGGGTGATCGCGAAATGGGCAATGTCGCTCGATGGGAAGATTGCGACACGAACCGGGAACAGCCAGTGGATCTCGAATGAGGCGTCTCGCGCGGTGGTTCATAAGATTCGAGGACGCGTTGATGCGATTATCGTTGGCAGCGGCACCGCTCGCGTCGACGATCCGATGCTGACAGCTCGCCCCCCAGGCCCACGAGTCGCCACACGAATCGTACTCGATTCTGCGGCTTCACTGTCTGTCGATTCGCAGCTTGTGCAAACAACGGACACGGCTCCGGTGTTAGTTGTCGCGACGAGCGATGCGCCCGCTGAAAACGTCACGCGTTTGATGAACTCCGGCTGCGAGGTATTGGTGTGCGATGGCACAACACCGGCGGAGCGTCTTAGAAATCTACTTGCGGATTTGGGACAGCGTCGCATGACGAATGTGCTGGTCGAAGGCGGAGCGACATTGCTGGGAACTCTCCGCGATGCGGATGCCATCGACGAAGCTCATGTCTTCATCGCACCAAAGATCGTTGGTGGAGCAAACGCTTTGAGTCCAATTGGAGGGAGCGGCTTGGAGATCATTTCCAATACAAAGCCGCTTGCGGACTGGACGGTAACGGAGCTAGATGGCGATATCTATGCGAAGGGTCGCATCCTTCGATAACCGCCGCTGTGATCGCTGATGTCGGCTGCGGCGGGCCGATGTGTTTTGGCCGAATGGATATGACGACAAACAACAGTGACCGCTCGGGAATCCGAACGATGGATGTATTTCGGTTTGCACCGGAACTCTTTGAGGTTCGCATCAACGTTATGGAGCGGCTCGGCGAAGAGGGGCTCGACTGGCTCAGCCATCGGTCGGCGGTTCTTGCGAACCGTACCCATGGACTGGCACAATGCTGCTAAGCCCTTCAGCGATCGTCCACAGACATGGTTTCATGATGAGCAAGCCTACCGCCCAATTCCCGTCACCCGGATCTACGTCTTCCAGCCTGTTGGAAGCTGTTCGCGCTTGGGATGGGGAAGCGTGGAGCCGGCTCGTCGATCTGTATGGGCCGGTCGTCTATCGCCGCGGGCTACTTGCGCACTTTGATGATCAAACGGCGAAGGATGTCGTTCAGGAGGTCTTTACGGCGGTTGCTCGATCGATCGGCGGTTTTGAGAGGCAATCGCAAAAAGGCTCCTTTCGAGCCTGGCTCCGGACCATTACGGACAACAAGATCCGAGATGTTATTCGCAGACGCGTGAGCGAACCACAAGGAACGGGAGGCACGGTCGCACAAACACTTCTCGTGGAGATGTCTCGACCAACGACCGGCGACACGTCCGGCTTCTCGGACGACGATGAGAAAACGCTCCTGATCCGTCAAGCTCTCGCGCGAATCAAGGGCGAGTTCAAGGATCACAATTGGCAAGCGTTTTGGCGAATGGCAGTTGACGGTCAAACCTCAGAAGAGGTAGCCACTGAACTCGGTCTGAAGGCTGCAGCCGTACGACAGGCCAAGGTTCGCATCTTGCGTCGCTTGAAACATGAACTCGGCGAACTGTTCGACTAGGAACGCGTCACAGGAGACCGTTTACTGTTATGGAGCCCGGACCGAGCGAAGAGCCGGCTGCCGACTCAGTTGGTAACCACGAAAAGAACATACCTCATGGCGTCCTCAGACTGTCCAAACGAAGCCCACTTGAAGGACTATGTTGGCGGCGACGTTTCGGATGAGTTGATGAGTGTGTTTGAGTTGCATCTGGAAACTTGTGTGCAATGTTGCGCTGCGTTGGAGACTCTGGAACGACGTGGCGACACATTGCTGAGCGGACTGCGGAACGTAGACTCGGCCAGCGACGTCAGCCAGGAAGCGGCCCTTGTCGAAGCTCTCGAGCTTGCCCGCCAGATGACGCCATCGCACGTAGCATCCCAGGTTGCGACATCCGATCCCGCGCTGGCCGATGCGCCCAGACCTGAATTGGACGACTATGAAATCCTGCACCGTCTTGGGCACGGCGGCATGGGACAGGTTTATAAGGCACGGCACCGGCGACTGGACCAAAGCGTCGCGGTAAAGTTCCTGGCGGACCACCGACTCGACACGGCGGCAGCAACACGTTTCCATCGGGAGATGCAGGCGGTCGGAAAGCTCGATCATGCGAACATTGTGCGAGCACTCGACGCGAGAGAAGAGAACGACACGCCGTTCCTGGTGATGGAATATGTCGATGGCATCGATATAGCCGCTCTGATCCGGCAACTCGGCCCCCTAGCGGTCGCCGATGCCTGTGAAATCGTGAGGCAGGCAGCAAAGGGGCTACAACATGCGCATGAACGCGGCTTGGTTCATCGCGACGTGAAGCCATCGAATCTGATGTTGGCGGGAAGCGGTCAGCGATCAGCAGTCAGCGGTCAGGAAGAACAGCGCGAGGCGAATGTGAAGATCGTTGATTTCGGATTGGCAAAGTTGACGGAAGGCGTTAACGAGCAGTCTGAGCTAACCGAGAGCCGCCACATCCTTGGCACGCTCGACTACATGGCACCCGAGCAGTGGGATGCCAGCGGGACCGTCGACATTCGCGCGGACCTCTACAGCCTCGGCTGCACGTTGTATTTCTTACTGACCGGTGCCCCACCGTTCGCCGCGGAGCAGTTCGATTCTCGTTTGAAGAAAATGAAGGCCCACGCGGAAGCGCCTCCGCCTCCGATCGCTGAGCGCAGGCCAGATGTGCCGAATGGACTATCGGAGATCATCGAGCGGATGTTAAGCAAGTGTCCCGAAGATCGGCAAGAGACACCTGCGGATGTTGTCCAGGCGATAAAACCGTTCGTCAGTGGCAGCGATCTGTTGGAGTTGCTTCGGCGTGCGGATCTGGATACGGGAGCAGCAACGGAATCGGGCCGTCGCTTGCTCACGCGAAGGGTGACGCCGTGGCGGATCTTGCTTGTGATGGCGTTGCTTGTGTTGTGCGTTGCTGCTGGCACCATCTTTCGCATCAAGCCGCGAAGCGGGAATGAGAAACAAAGAACCGTTGCCCCATTAAGTCCGGTCGCCCTGGTTAAGCACCCCCTGGCGATTGCGGGCCTCCGCTCTTGGTCGATTGAAACGATCGGACACCGCGGGCCGATCAATGATCTTGCTTATAGCCCGGACGGTGAACTGCTTGCGACAGCAGGTGCTGATGGGACGATTCGCTGTTGGAATTGGCGGACGCGCCGTTTGGTCCGGGTGATGATTGGTCAGCCAGCCGAGATCGGTGCCCTTGAATTCTCGCCAGATGGAAGTTTGTTGGCGTCTGGAGACCAATCGGGTAACGTCCTCTTCTGGAATATCAATTCTGGTCGAATTCAGCATGAATGGAAGACTGATCATCGCATTTTTTCCCTTGCTTGGTCTCCTCATGGTCGGTTCCTTGCGGTCGGTGGAGGCGAAGGCCTTCTCGCGCTCCTTGATGGCGAACACCGCGAATCGCCGCGCACTTTTGCGGCTGTTGGTGAGAACGTACACGATGTTGCTTGGCGGTCTGATTCGCAATTCGCAACCGGCAACTTGGACGGGAAGATTCGGATCTGGGATGCAGCATCCGGTGATGTCTTGCAAACCCTGTCCGCGCATCAGCAGCGCGTCTGGTCGCTCGCTTGGTCTCCAGATGCAACACGGCTTGCTTCCGGAAGTGACGATCGCATGATCAAGATTTGGGATGTCGAGCGTGGCGAGGTGCTGGAGACGTGGGACAACCACGGCAGTGGCGTTTGCAGTGTGGTGTGGTCCGATGATGGAACTCGAATCGCTTCGGCCGAGATCTCTAAAACGATGCGAATCTGGGATGTTGGATCGGGGGCGGAAATGGCATCGAGCGAGTGCGGATACCGAGCCAGACTGCGGTGGTCACCAGACGGGGAGTTTGTAACTGCCGGAGCGTACGGAGGTGAAGTCATCTTTTGGGCAGGCAAAGCGACTGATGCGAAGCACCGCATTGATGGACATGAGGCATCTGCGAATTCGCTTCAGTGGTTATCCGGCGATGCATTGCCTCGGTCGTTCCACGGGGATTCGATCGCACGGACGTGGGAACAGATGACCGAGCAACCTGACCCCGCGAAGTCGTGGAAGACGAGCGTCTGGAGACCGGACGGAGAGCAAGCTGCTTGGTGGCAATGGGGTGAGGAAGTTCACGTTGGCAACCCACTTTCGGGAACGGTATCGAGAAAGCTTCCTGTTGCCGACGAGACGTGGGGACTTGCTTGGTCGCCTACAGCACATCGGCTGGCAGCAGGCAGTTTTGACGGCACGGTGAAAGTTTGGGATACGAAGAGTTGGCAACTCTTGCACGACTTCAGATCCCAAGACGGAAGAGTATGGACCGTTGCGTTTTCGCCCGACGGTTTGCGACTCGTGGCAGGCGGAGCGAGCGGCATCAAGATTTGGGATACCGAGACGGGCCAAATCATCGCGGAGGGAACTGCCGATGACGTGGTGCTTGATGTCGATTGGTCGCCGGACGGTCGATCTATCGCCGGTGGCGAGAGTTTTGGGGGAGAAGGAGTTCGAATCTGGGATTCCACAACGGGCGACGACATCGGATTGCTGCGGCATGACACTCTGGTGCGAGCGGTCGCCTGGTCTCCAGACGGCAAGATCGTGGCATCGGGCGATACGAACGGTGTTCTTCGGTTATCGCGCATTAGGCTACCAGGAACAGTCCAAGGGTACTCGAACTCCGCCGAGGTCCTATCTGTCGCATGGTCGCCGGAGGGAGAGCTCGTTTCCTGGGGTTGCCGAGATGGGGTAATTCGCATTGCCCGACCGGACAGCCCGGACATCCTAATGACGTTCGTGGCGGTCGCTGGAGGTCGGAAGCTGGCAATCAGTCCCAACGGCCAGTACTGTTGCTCTGCCGGGGTGGAAGAACAACTCATCTACGTCACCGAAACGGATACCGGTCAGGAGTTCTTCACAGCAGAGCAGTTTGCTGCACGTTACGGCTGGCAGAACGATCCCAGCCAAGTTCGTTTCGGCTCAGTCTCACTTGGCTCCGCAGCCGACGCCACGCCCGTTGATCGTGAGGTCCCAATACGGGGAGATGTTGAGCTGAAAGCATCCCGGCCAACGACAGATGGGACGAAACCGCCGGCGACCGCGCGCCAATCGCGACGATCCTGGAACAGCACTTCAGCTGTGGTCGCTCTAGTCACAAATCCTACGCGCATTGACGGAGTCAATTCCTGGACTGTCGAAACGCGAGGCCATCGAGGAAAAGTCTACGCGGTCGCCATCAGTCCCGATGGCAACATCGTTGCAACCGGCGGCGTCGATGGAGCCATTCGGCTGTGGAACCCGCACGCGCAGGATCTTACGCGAATCCTTGTGGATCGCGACGGTTGGTGGCTGACTGCGCTCGATTTCTCTCCCAGTGGTTCGACCCTTGCGGCAGGAACGAAGAACGGGCGTGTTGTGTTGTGGGATGTGGATCGAGGACGACGGACAACTTCGTTCGCCGCCGGAGAAGCGATATTCTCGCTCGACTGGTCTCCCGACGGAAAGCTCTTGGCGGTCTGCGGGTGGAACTCGGTGATCATTTGGAACGTAGAGATGCGGCAGACAGTCGCGACCTTCCCTGAAGCTCAAGGGCCGCTCGGACAAGCTGCTTGGCATCGTGATGGGAATCAGTTGGCGGTCGGAGATCAACGCGGCACGGTGTGGATCTGGGAGCTGGAATCGCGCACGGTCCTTCGGCGGCTTGCCGGCCACACGGGGCGCGTGATGACTCTTGCTTGGTCACCCGATGGAACGCAGATCGCTTCGGGCGGCAAGGACAACACGATCAAAGTACGAGACGTCGAGACCGGTGACGTGCGGGCCAGTTGGGAGGCACATGCAACGAGAATTGAGTCAGTTGCGTGGTCTCATCGAGGAGACCGTTTGGCGTCCGTTGGATACGATCGGTTCATTCGAGTCTGGAGCCCCAGCGACGGCAAACTGATCGCGACCATGGCCGCCACCAATCCATACACCAACGTGATGCAGGTGACGTGGAATCACGACGATGCTCTCGTAGCGGCAAGCACTGGGCAAGGAACAGTTTTCCTTTGGAATGCCGAGGAGACCGGTGAATCGGTCGAACTCCCTGGGGTCAACGTCCGCGTCGGGGCGCTGCAGTGGCTCGACAACGACTCTGCTCCCAGGTCATTTCACGAAACCGGGCAAGTCCGTTGCTGGTTCGACATTGTGACATACGACACGCCGCTCGTGGGAAGCCGATTTGGCGCCTGGAGGCCCGATGGCAAGATTGCCGCCTGGTGGGCGACGCGGCAGATGTTGTCGATCAGCAACCCGTTGACTCCGGTCGGTACGCAATTGAACGGACACACGGCTGCGATCGAGGCGTTCGCATGGACTCGTGACGGAACTCGGCTGGCTACCGGCAGCCGCGACGGTACGGCGAAGATCTGGAATGCCGAAGTGGGACAACTCGATGCCGACTTGAGGGGACACCGAGGCACGGTTATGTCGGTCGATTGGTCGCCAGACGATGACAGGCTGGTTACAGGGGACGCTGACGGTGTCAAAGTTTGGGACGCGGAGACCGGGGACCGTCTTCTCGAAATGGCTTCAGAAAAAGGAATTACCACGGTCGCTTGGTGTCCTGATGGGCGGGCAATTGCGAGCGGTCAGGCGAATGAATCCGGAGTCGACGTCTGGGACTCGACAACAGGCAGGCGGATGCACGCCATTCCCGGCTGAAGATACGAACCCACAGTAGCGTGGTCACCCACCAGAGATCTGCTGGCAACTGGAGATCTGGAAGGGACGGTCGAGGTCGTGAAGTTGGGGAAGAAAGACCCGATGCTCGCCTATTTTGCGTCCTCCGGTGTTCGGGATTTGACTTGGTCACCTGATGCAACGCTGCTTGCCTGGGGCGGTGAAGACGGTGCTGTGCGCGTTGGCCGCACAGACCGGCCCGAAATCGTGGCCACTTTCGTCGCCCTTGCCGCTGGCCAGGGATTGGGTGTCAGCCCGGACGGGCACGTCAAGTGCTCGGAACATGCTTGAGACGACTTGCTTTACGTCGTCGAGACAAATGACGGGCAGGAGATCCTGACTGCCGAAGAATTCTCTTCCCGCTACGGTTGGCAGAACGATCCATCGCGTGTCCAAGCATCCATCGATCTGGCGCAGAGCCGCGATTGACTCACTACCCTCCTTGCTTGTCTCTTCCACAACCCAAAATGCCATCATTGTTTGCGCGAACGTGAAGGATCGCGTCACGGGCTTGCGTTTTGACTATTGAGGCGTGTTTCTTGACAAGAGGAAACTCCAACGATGCCGATTATCGCAACCTGTACCTGCGGGGCAAAGCTCAAGGCACCACCGAAACTTGCCGGCAAGAAGGTGAAATGCCCGTCCTGTGCTCAACCAATCCTCATTCCGACCCAAGGCGTCGCGACTTTGGAGGAGGAGGCTGATCCCTTGGCAACCTTGGACGCGAATGACGATCCGCTTGGACTGGGTGACCTTTCGCCGGCTCCACTTCCCGCGAGACCGTTGCCCCAAAAGCCGACTCGCCATCCGACCGGAAAACCTGCCTGGGTGATCCCGGTGTGTGTGCTGTTCGGGACGCTGACTGCCGCTTCGATCATCGGCGGCGGTGTGTGGAAGTTGTGGGATCATCTGGAGCAATCGCGGAAGGAAGCGGAAGCCGCAGAAGAAGCCATCGCGGCCACCGCCGAGGCGGATCGAGAAAAAGCCGAAGCAAGAGTCGAGGCCGAACTCGTGATAGCCGAGGCGGAACGGAAAGCGAAACGGCTTCAGAAGCTGAAGGACATGCTCCTGGGACGCTACTATCTGAACTGGTTAGCCGTTTTCGCAGTTCCGGCGTCCGTCGATAAAGAACAAGCCGAGCAGACGTTGCCGGAAGTGCGAGTCGCTTCTCGCGCCCCGGTTTTGCAAGTGGCATACGATCAGGACTTGTGGACGATCGACTTTGCGGGCAAGACTTGGACAGGAAGCACTGAAGACGTGTCCCGTCTGGCGCTTGCGGTCCCGTTCACATTACTGCCGCCGGAGATTCAAATCAGCAGCCCACCGGAGCTGGCCGGCTTTGCCGAAAATGTCCGTCTTGTTCTGCGTGTTGACCCGCAGCACGGAGCGTTTGTCATTGAAGCATCCGGTCACCCCGAATTCCTGCCGTTGACAGAAAACGTGTATCCGAAGAATGGAGACAAGCCGGCAGACATCCCGTTAGACGTCCTACTGAAAGGGAGACTCACCTACCGAACGAGGACCAGGTACGACAATGGTCAGGTGGTTACGTCCCTTAGCGAGGCCGTGGTCAGAATCCCGGGCCACTCAGGTTTCAAGACGATTCGGTTTGATCTCGAACGCGTTGCAGACGCTCCGCCTGCCGCTGAGGGCCAAAAACCTGGGGCGGAGGTCGGCGACGCGCCGGTCGCCGAACAGGTGATACCGGACGGCCAGGTCATGGACTACATCGGGCATCTCGGAGTCGTGCATTCCGTACTGCCCATCGACAACGGTACGAAGCTGATGACCATCGGTGCGGATCGTACGGTGCGGACCTGGGATCTCGAATCCGGGCTCATGATCGACCGATTGCCCGCTACGGAAATGCGTTCGTATGGTCACCTCGCGATGTCTTCAACGGGTGAGATCCTGTTCTCGGTCGGAGGTATTGGCAAGGGTGGTGTCGTGGTGCGCCGTTGGCATCCGGACAAGGCGGGAATCCCGCGGGCGAACGCAGTCCGCTACGAGATACCGCCGCCCAGTCGCGTTTTCGTGCAGGCTGGCACCGACCCTGCTGCCGTTGCCGAGATGGTCTCGAGCGCGAACGCTGCGCATCATCCGCGGAGCCTTGCCGTCTCTCCGTCCGGCGAGTGGGTCGCCGTCACGATGGCTGATCTCGGTACGACCGTCTTCAACGCATCGACCGGGGAAAAGGTCAGCGAGGCTACCGATTGGCGCGAGCCGGAAGACGGGGCGGTCCGCCACACGCCGTTCTTCATTTCCGACGACGAATACGTTGTCGATGGCATCCACCGGACGGCTCCCGAGTGGAATTCGACCGGAGTCACGCCGGCTCTCGCCACCCAGGCGGCCCGGTACGGCAGACCTTCAGCGGCGAGTGTCGCCAACCTCGACCTCGCCACTCTCCATGCCCTGGCACCCAGGCTCGCCACGGCACCGACAGTCCTGATTCCCGGCACGCGATCGGTCCTGCTGGCTGTTGGCCAGCGAATCTTCCAGATCGAACTGGCCGATCGGGGCGCTGCTCAGCCGGCGGCGGACGAGCTGCCAGCACTGATCGAATTCGTCGGGCACGGGGCGACGATCACGAGCCTTGACGTGGTCGATGCAGATCACTTCGTGAGCGGCGACCTGTCTGGTGCAATTCACTACTGGAACCGCGCGACGTATGACGTTGAGGCGGCGTTCAAGGCCGACTCGCCGGTTCTGCACGTGAGAGCTCTATCGACCACCCAACTCGTTTCCGTTGATGCCTCTGGCGCTGTGCAGCGCTGGGACGTCCGCAACGCCAGTGACACCGATCAAGTTGCCAGGTTCGAAACGATGACCGACGGCGGCGTTGGCGAAATCGTACAACTCCTTCAGGGCAAGGAAGACAACGAAGTCATCGCCAGACCGAGACAGGGCATTTCAGCATTTCTGATTGACATCCACACCAGAAAGGTGAAGTCCGATGATATCAGCCTGCCGACGGCATGGTCCGACGACTTCAGGACTGGCCTGTTTGACACGAATCTGATTGATCTGAGAGCGAACAAGATCAAGATCATTGGCCGCCTTGAGAACGAAGACGAGAACATCTCGAACGGGCGGCTGGCAGGTGCCGCATTCGATGGCGATTACGTGTTCGTTGGACGAGACAACGGCCGTGTTGATCGACACCACGCCCGGACCGGCAGATTCCAGGTCTCGAACAAGGAAGGTGAGCACTCGATCCAGTTCATTCTGGCGAGTTTAGATCGAGTGGCAGTGCTCGCGATCGACGATCGTCGTTTGCTTCGAGTGCTCGACCCGGAAACGCTTGCGGAGCACCGTCGTGTGCAACTGGATCACCCGTTAGGAGTCAGCAAGGCGTCCTGGTGCCCCGGGCACCCGCTGAGTGTGTTGAGCGGCATCGGTGGCCTGACGGTCTTGAATCTCGAGACCGGCGCAATCGTTCTGGCAATGGACGAGGAGACATCCGGCACGTTCACTGTCGATGGCTCGCAGTTGATCACGTCCGGGGACATTTCTCGCAAGCCGGGAATCACTTTCCGCAAAGTCGGCACATGGGAGGTCCAACGCGAGATCACGACGTATCCGGAGATCAACGACCTGCAAGTCACGCGTGACGGCGCAACGCTCGTCGTGGCTCCGAAATCAGGAGGGCTGGCGTTTCTTGCTCTCGATGCTCCCACACCGGAATGACAAGAGAGTCATTCGACGCGCTTCAATCCGTTCGTCAACGGTCAAGCAATGAAATCACGGAACTTATTTATCGCCTGCCTTGCTGCAATGTTTGTCGGTTGTTTGGACTCAAATGACTTCCGAGACAAGAGGCCGTCCAAGCCGAAAGAATCGTCGGCCACTGGCTCGAAGACGTCGCTTCGAAATATCAAAGGCGCGCCTCCTAGTCCAGACTTGCAAGTGGTTGGGAAGATTGCGATGGAGGGAAGCAGCCGAGATCTGTTTAGTGTTTATGCCAAACGTAACGGAGAGCAAGGGGTGTCTATTGTCTTCGCGACAAATCGGATAGACCAGGAATGGCTGAATGAGGACTGGGCCAAGCTGGGTAGCGTCAAGGTACCGCGACCACGTAGCTCTTCCGATGAAGGACCGTTTCTACGTGGGGACATTTCTGGATTTCTCGTCAACGTCGATGCTGCGGGAGGGGTGCAAGATTGGACGTTTTGGCTCTTCGGCGAGCGGATTGATCACTTCGGAGGCGGGGCGAAGATCGATGACTTTCGCATGTCGGATCATGCCATGAGCGGCGAGATTGATATCACTCATGCGATCGATGACGGAAGTAGCCGCCGCGCCACGACACTCTCAGTCCGCGCGAAGTTTGCGGCGAGTATTAGGCGGTAGCAACCACATCGCGGGCGCGAATGACCGCCGTATCCTGCCCGAATGGACATCGTTTCAAGCTCAAGAAGTCCCGGAATATTCCGTCTGGTCGGAGGAGCAGTGCTGGGAGGGGCGATGTTGGGGCCGCTGGGTGAGGCAATCGCACTACGACGATTTGTGGCAGGCCCGTCACAGTCTTGCGTTTTACTAATAGCGACTTTTCTCGCGTGAAGGAACACGTGCTGGGTGCATCGATCGTAGTGTACGTAACCTATTCTAACGTTGGAACGAAACGAGTGAGCGAATCGGAAAGAGATGAAGGTGAAGAGACTGAAAGATGGGAACAACGGTCGAATCAGTGATAAGAACCATGACCTAGCCTTGGCGGCACAGCTCTACGTTTTTTAGGTGGGCAATTCTCTCACGAATTGGAGCATCAACAATGGGAAGATACGCGATCGTGTGTCGAAACAACGGACCACGGGACAAGACCATCATCCAAGTCCCCGAGTTTTTCGATCATGTTGATTCATTGGCGCAAGCAATCCAGCGAGTTGAGTCCTTTTGTGCAACGAAGGGTTTGCAACTTACCGAGATACCAAGCGCGGTAAGTAAGGGCGACGAAATCTACAACGATAGTTCAGGTGGCCTCAAGGCTATCGTCAAGGCGTGGGATTGCCATCCGTCAGAGCGTATCCACATTTGCGACGTCAATCAGCAACTCACAGACGAGTCGTGGTGGTTTCTTGGTTAGCCCTAACGAATGTCGAGTCACTTACGCAGGAAACAACAAGTGCGTATCACTTCGATCATCACGCTTCCGAGCGACATTAACACGCTCTCCGCTCAAAAGGGCCTCACAATGCCAGACTATCCGGAGCCATACAACAAAGATGCCGCGCTCTCTGACGCCAACTCAATTATCGTTGAAGGACGCACCGCAGCCATCGAAGCGATGGTGAAGACTCCGCTTTCATCCAGCAGCAAGGTCGGATATGTGTCAGTCAAATCGGAACTCGGAACCGAACGCATCGCCAATCTCGTGAACACGTACGAGATTCCCGTTCTGCGTGCGGGAGCTGAAGCATTCATCGCCGCGCTCTCGCGCCATGCGATTCATGGAACGATTGAGGTCGTTCTCGACTAGTAAACGGGATGCCTCTTTTCTGAAACACGGTACGAAATGTCTATCTGGAAAAAACTGGTCGGAATCGACCAACCAAGTTCGGTGGTAACGCAAGACCGAAAGCTCGTTGATGTTCTTGGTGGGTATGATCGAAGTGCGATGGCGGACGTACTGAATTCCATCTATGCGATGCCCGCTGCACGCAAGAAGTCCTTAGCTTACGCGGTGGTTCAAGCTCTCGGAGAAGGAGAACTTGGACAAAAGTGGTGCTCGCATAAGGACCAGCCACGAATCGATCATGAACTCATACTGTCGTGTTCCCGAGTTCCGCAAAGTGTCCGTTCAAGTTCGCAGAAGAAGCGAAACGAGATCTCCCCACGCAGGTTAGTTTTGCGTGTCCTCGGCGCGCCCACGGGCAATGCTCTGTGAGGGAATCACTCCAAGGTAGGCGAATAAGTCAGAGATCTGTTCGAGTGTCAACTGATTCAACAACGCATCGGGCATCGCCGATTTGGGGCTGGACACGATCTCGTCGACTTCGTCTGCTTGGACCGTTGCCTTCTCGCCGTTCGCTTGAAGAATGATCTTCGCACCGGATGCTCCCGCGCCGACGATTCCTGTGTACGAGCGCCCCTTCGTCGTGATGACCGTCTTGGCGGCATACTGGCTGGGAATCACGTGCGATGGGAAGAGAATCGATTGCAAGACTTCCTTCTTCATGAAGCGTTTGCTGATCGTTGTGAGATCGGGTCCAAGCGCCTCGCCATGGTCGCCAAACTTATGGCACTTTGCGCACTGAGCCTTGGTGAAGACCAACTCTCCTTTTGCGACTGAGCCTTGTGACCCCAAGTCGCTCGTCAGATGTTCAACCAATTCTTCGAACTTCCACTTGCTGTTCTCGTCTGGCGTTGGCAACTCGGCTCGCGGTCGATCGGGATACTGTTCGGCGAACCAGTCCTGCCACGCTTTCATACTCTCCTGCCACGAAGAATCAGAGGTCGCGACTTGGACGCCGGTCCAATGTTGCAGCAATGCTGCGACATCCTCAGCCCCATTGTCTTGCAATTCCAATCCTCGCAGTACAACTTGGCGGACGTACTCGGGATCTTCCGGGCGGAAGCCAACTTGTTGTAATTTGACGATCACTTCGCGAGCCGCTTGGCCTTCGACGATCGGTAGACTGTTAATCAGATAGTCCCAGTTGTCACCGTCAGGCGACTGTGCCAATCCCATCGCCACCGTTTGACGGTGTTCGGGATCGGTGTCCCAAACCGATCGCAGGTACTGCATCGCCTGTTCCGTGCCGCTTCGAGCGAGAACTGCGACGATACCAACTCGGAGCGACTTCACCGCTTCGCCCTTTTCCTTGCTAACACGCTGATCGATTTGGGTGAGTTCTTTGATGGTTCGTTCGTCGAGTTCCGGAGGCAAGCCGTACAACGCACCGAGCGCTGCTCCCGGCCACTCAGCGCCGCGAGCCAAAACTGCGCGACCATCTTCTGGCGACATCGATTTCGCGATATCTGTCTGGATGTTAGCGATGTATTCCTTGTAACTTCGACCGCCACCCTCTTCTTTCGCGGCCTTTTGCAGGAACTCAAGCAACTCAAGGCGCTGGCCAGGTTCCCATCCTTCTTCAAGAAAACGTAAGTGCATCGCCAAATGCAGCCGATCCACAGCTGCTGCTTCAGACTTCAGAAACGCCAAATATCGATCCATCGGTGCGGAGGCCTGAAGGTAAACGAGCAATCGAACGAGTTCGCGATTGATCGTACTGTCGCCAGACGGGAACTCGTTTTCGAGCGTACTCGCGAGTTCAGGCATCGAGTCCGGCGCTAGTTCGCCACGATGCAAAGCAATTTGGACGACTCGCAACATGTCCGTGAATTCACCATCAGAAACGAAACCCTTGCTGAGCGTTTGGAATCGCTTCACGACGTCAGTCGCGTTCTTCTCATTCGAGTCGACAATCAACAACGCGATCGCGCCTTGGATGAACAGCCGATTGTCGTCGGTTGTAAGGATCGTGTCACGCCACTCTTCGACCGGGATTCGTTCCAGCAAGCGACGTGCAGACCAAGCTTCCGCGCGATCGTCGGAAGTAAGCATTTTCTCGATGTCTTCAAAAAGTACCGGCTGCCCGATTCGTACCAATGCCTGACACACTTTTCGTCGAACAGTACGATCGCTGTCGGCAAGCAATTCAAGCAATTGTGTTCCGGTTTCCGCGTTGCCATGCAATCCCATCATCTCAGCCGCTTTTGCTCGAACGACTTCGTTACCGTCTGCTGAAAGCCGCAGCAACAGCTCGTTCGACGGCGGCGGACCAAACAGATGCATCAAGTCGAGGGCTCGCGTTCGGTAGTACCATGGGTTCGATTTGCTACGGGCAACTCCCAAGATTTGTTTGTCCCAGGTTTCTCCCAGCGAATTCTTGACGCCTGCGATTTTCTGTCGTGCCCAAGCGCTGTGCAGTTGTGGCTGTCGAATCGCTGCGCTAATTCCTTCACCAAGATCGCTAACTGCTTCGGGAATGGTTCCCTTCCAAGCGACTCGATACACACCGCCGCCGCTGCCCCGACCGCCGGTCACGAAATACAACGCCCCGTCGGGACCGACTTCGATATCGGTAACGTTCAGCGGTTGGCCTTCGAGGAAGACTTCACTGGTTGCAGCGTAGCTCGCTCCATCCGGTTTCAGCTCGACAGAAAGAATCCTGCCACGAGACCAATCCGCCAAGAAAAGTCGATCCTGGTATCGCGTTGGGAAGGCAAAGTGATTGTAGAACGTCGCACCCGTTGGCGATCCACGACCGGTATCCAGAATCTCCGACAAGCCGTCGACATAGTATTTTGGCCACTTCGCCCAACCGCTGCGCCAGCCAAACTCCGCACCGGGAGTTACATGGTACAGCCGCGTCGGCCGATACCATGTCGTGCCCGCGTCGGATTCCATGTCGCTGTCGTGAACGAACATTTCTCCCAATCGATTGAATGCCAAGTCGTAAGCATTCCGAAAACCACCAGCAACAACCTCGACTTCTTCACCGTCCAGGTCTGTACGGATGACCACGCCACCGGGAGCTTTCACATCGTTCGCGTGACCACCTGGATCTTCGTATCGCGGCAGCAAATCACCTTCGTAGAAGTTGCGGTATGGACTCGCCTCCGCGAACTCGACATCAGTACTCGCGTGATTCCCAACGCTGACATAGATCATTCCGTCCGGGCCGAGTGTGACGGCATGCGCTCCGTGTTCGCCGCCGACCCCGCTGAACGTAAACAGCGTTTTCACATCTTCCAGCGTCCCGTCGCGATCCTTGTCGGATAGTCGATAGAGCGCTTCGCCGTCGGGTCCAATTGCGGTTACAAAGACATCGCCGTTCAAGGCGAGTACACCTTGGCAATTCTTCACTTTGTCGCAGTAAGTTTTGACCTTGTCCGGAGTGCCATCATCGTTACTGTCGTAGATCAGCAACAAGGGACCATCAGCGCGACCGGCGAGGATGTGTCCGAACTCGTTGAACGCGACCGAGATTAACGATCCTGTTTGTTC